>CAYNXB010000008.1:61808-68147 GCA_964401045.1 uncultured Sphingomonadaceae bacterium
GCGATCGGTGCGGCCGAAATCGCGAATGTCAACTTCCCCGTGGCGGTGCTCGTCTGGCTGATGATCATCCCGATGCTCCTGAAGATCGACTTCGGCGCGCTCGGGAAGGTGCGGCGACATTGGCGCGGCGTCGGCGTGACGCTGTTCGTCAACTGGGCGGTCAAGCCGTTCTCGATGGCGCTCCTCGCGACGATCTTCATCGGCTGGCTCTTCGCGCCGTTGCTGGCCCCGGGTGAGATTTCGTCATACATCGCGGGCTTGATCCTGCTCGCGGCGGCGCCTTGCACTGCAATGGTGTTCGTATGGTCGAACCTGTGCAACGGCGACCCCGAATACACGCTCAGCCAGGTAGCCTTGAACGATCTGCTGATGGTGATCCTGTTTGCGCCGATCGTCGGGCTCTTGCTTGGCGTCGCCTCCATCACGGTGCCATGGGCAACGCTGCTGCTGTCGGTCGCCCTTTACATCGTGGCTCCGGTAGTGATCGCGCAGGCGCTTCGCAGGTCCGTCCTGGCACAGGGCGGGCAACCGGCGATCGATGGGTTGCTGGCGCGGCTCGGGCCGGTGTCGCTGGTGGCGCTGCTCGCAACGCTCGTCCTGCTCTTCGGCTTCCAGGGCGAAGCCATCGTGGAGCAACCCCTGGTCATTGCGCTGCTCGCCGTCCCGATCTTGATCCAGGTCTATCTGAACGCCGGGCTTGCGTATTATCTGAACCGCGCAACCGGCGAAGCGCATTGCGTTGCAGGCCCGTCTGCATTGATCGGCGCAAGCAACTTCTTCGAACTTGCCGTTGCCGCCGCGATCGGGCTGTTCGGGCTCAAGTCGGGCGCCGCGCTTGCAACCGTCGTCGGTGTGCTGATCGAAGTCCCGGTTATGCTTTCCGTCGTCGCAATCGTGAACCGTTCGAAGGGCTGGTATGAGCGAGGCGAAGCCGTCGCACGTTTAACCGCCGCAATGCGAGGCTAACCTCATGGCAGACGAATTCCCGATCACGATCTACCACAATTCCGATTGTGGAACGTCGCGCAACACGCTCGCTATGATCGAAGCGGCCGGGTACGCGCCGAAAGTGGTTGAGTATCGCAATGTCGGCTGGACACGATCGCAGCTGGACGCGCTGCTGGCTGGAATGGCCGCCAAGCCCCGCGACATCATGCGCGAGAAGGGCACGCCAGCGGCCGAACTCGGCTTGCTCGATCCATCGGTTCCTGATGAAGCGATCATCGAAGCGATGATCGAGCATCCCATTCTGGTGAACCGGCCTGTCGTGGTGACGCCAAAGGGGGTGAAGCTATGCCGCCCGTCCGAAGCGGTGCTCGAAATTCTGGATCGCGCGCCTGCCGCATTCACCAAGGAAGATGGTGAAATCGTGCGGCTTTGATTTCCGAGTTCGGGATGGTTTTGCCGCCGGCCTGTTTTTCGGATCGTGGACGTCGGAGCTCGCGTTCTCCTTGACCATGCTACCGTCCTCCCCTAAGGGCCCGCCCAGCCGAGGGCAGGGTTTTGCTCTTCCCCTCAGCGATTGAGCTGAACATTGGCGGTGATGTGGTGCGGGGCGTCCGCCTCGCAGTGCACCCGTCAAAGTAACCCGGCCTGCTGGCCTGGTGGAGTGTTTCGAGCTCGCCCGTTTGCGCCGCTTCGGCGGTGGCTGGGCCCCGGCAACTCCGGGGTGTCACGGGCGATCATTCGCACACTTCGCCTTCGCCTCGTAGCCACACGATAAGGTGAAGTCTTTTCATGCCGACGATCAACCAGCTGGTCCGCAAGGGCCGCGTGCCGCAGAAGGCCAAGTCCAAGGTCCCTGCGATGGAGGCGAACCCGCAGAAGCGCGGCGTCTGCACCCGCGTCTACACGACGACCCCGAAGAAGCCGAACTCGGCGCTGCGCAAGGTCGCCAAGGTGCGTCTGACCAACCAGCGCGAAGTCATCACCTACATTCCCGGTGAGGGCCACAACCTGCAGGAGCACTCCGTGGTGCTGATCCGCGGCGGGCGTGTGCGCGACCTTCCCGGCGTGCGCTATCATGTGCTGCGCGGCGTGCTCGACACGCAGGGCGTCAAGGACCGCAAGCAATCGCGTTCCAAGTACGGGGCCAAGCGGCCGAAGTAAGGTTTTTCGGCCGGCGCGCCTGTTTGGCAGCGCTGCCCATCGAGAAGGAATTAATCCGATGTCACGTCGTCGTCGTCCCGAAAAGCGGGAAATCCTGCCCGATCCCCGCTTCGGGGACATGGTGCTGTCGAAGTTCATGAACAACCTGATGTACGACGGCAAGAAGTCCGTCGCCGAGAGCATCGTCTACGGTGCGCTCGAGACCGTCGAGAACAAGTCCAAGGGCGATCCGATCGCGCTGTTCCACGATGCGCTCAACAACGTGAAGCCGCAGGTCGAGGTCCGTTCGCGGCGCGTCGGCGGTGCCACCTATCAGGTGCCGGTCGAGGTTCGCCCCGAGCGTGCTCAGGCGCTGGCGATGCGCTGGCTGATCACCGCCGCGCGCGGGCGGGCGGAGACCACGATGGTCGCGCGCCTCTCGGGTGAGCTTCTCGATGCGGCCAACAACCGCGGCAACGCGGTGAAGAAGCGCGAAGACACGCACCGCATGGCCGATGCGAACCGCGCTTTCTCGCACTACCGCTGGTGATGACGTTTCGACCGGTCTTCAACCGGTCACATTAGATACCATATGGGGGTGGCCTTTACGGGCGCCCCCCACATTCCCGAGGAACTTCCCATGGCCCGCAGCCATCCTATCGAGCGTTACCGCAACTTCGGCATCATGGCGCACATCGACGCCGGCAAGACGACCACGACCGAGCGGATCCTCTACTACACCGGCAAGTCCTACAAGATCGGCGAGGTGCATGATGGCGCCGCGACCATGGACTGGATGGAGCAGGAGCAGGAGCGGGGCATCACCATCACGTCGGCTGCGACAACGACTTTCTGGAAGGCCGATGACGGCAAGGGCGAGGAGCATCGCCTGAACATCATCGACACCCCCGGACACGTCGACTTCACCATCGAGGTCGAGCGTTCGCTGCGCGTGCTCGACGGCGCGGTGGCAGCGTTCGACGGCGTCGCGGGTGTCGAGCCGCAGTCCGAGACGGTGTGGCGGCAGGCCGAGAAGTACGGCGTCCCCCGGATGTGCTACATCAACAAGCTCGACCGCACCGGTGCCGACTTCTTCTATTGCGTGCAGACGATCATCGACCGCCTCGGTGCGATCCCGGCCGTGCTGTACCTGCCGATCGGCGCGGAAGCCGATTTCAAGGGCCTGGTCGACCTGGTCCAGAACCGCGCGATTATCTGGCACGAAGAGACCCTGGGCGCGGAGTTCCACTATACCGACATCCCGGCCGAACTGGCGGACAAGGCGGCGGACTATCGCCAGAAGCTGATCGAACTCGCCGTCGAACAGGACGACGACGTGATGGAAGCCTACCTTGAAGGTACCGAGCCCGATGTGGCGACGCTCAAGGCGCTGATCCGCAAGGGCACGCTGAATCAATCGTTCGTCCCGGTGACGTGCGGGTCCTCGTTCAAGAACAAGGGCGTGCAACCCCTGCTCGACGCAGTCGTCGACTACCTGCCGAGCCCGATCGACGTTCCCGCGATCAAGGGCGTGAAGCCCGACAGCGACGAGGAGGATTCGCGTCCGTCGTCGGACGAGGCGCCGTTCTCCAGCCTCGCGTTCAAGATCATGAACGATCCGTTCGTCGGCTCGCTCACCTTCACCCGCATCTATTCGGGCAGGCTCGCCAAGGGCTCGGTGCTCAACTCGGTGAAGGACAAGCGCGAGAAGATCGGGCGCATGCTGCTGATGCACTCCAACAACCGCGAGGACATCGATGAGGCGTTCGCGGGCGACATCGTCGCCATCGCAGGCCTCAAGGAAACCACCACGGGCGACACGCTGTGCGATCCGGCCAAGCCGATCATCCTCGAGCGGATGGAGTTCCCCGAGCCGGTGATCGAGCTGTCGGTCGAGCCCAAGACCAAGGCCGACCAGGAGAAGATGGGTATCGCACTCAACCGCCTGGCGGCCGAGGATCCCTCGTTCCGCGTCACCACTGACCATGAATCGGGCCAGACGATCATCAAGGGTATGGGCGAACTGCACCTCGACATCCTGGTCGACCGCATGAAGCGCGAGTTCAAGGTCGAGGCCAACGTTGGTGCGCCGCAGGTGGCCTACCGCGAATCGCTGGCCAAGCCGGTCGATGTCGACTTCACGCACAAGAAGCAGTCGGGCGGTACCGGCCAGTTCGGCCGCGTGAAGGTCAAGGTGGCCCCCGGCGAACGCGGTTCGGGCATCACTTTCATCGACGAGATCAAGGGCGGCAACATCCCGCGCGAATACATCCCGTCGGTCGAGAAGGGCATGCGCGAGCAGGCCGCCAGCGGTTACCTGGTCGGCTTCCCGATCATCGACTTCGAGATCCGCCTCTACGACGGTGCGTACCACGACGTCGACTCCTCGACGATCGCGTTCGAGATTGCCGGCCGCGGTGCGATGCGCGAAGTGGCGGAGCGTTCGGGCATCCGGCTGCTCGAGCCGATCATGAAGGTCGAGGTGGTGACGCCGGAGGATTATCTCGGCGACGTCATCGGCGACATCAACTCGCGGCGCGGCCAGATCCAGGGCACCGATACCCGCGGCAATGCGCAGGCGGTCGAGGCCATGGTCCCGCTCGCCAACATGTTCGGCTACG
Organism: uncultured Sphingomonadaceae bacterium; assembly: GCA_964401045.1. Classification (GTDB taxonomy): domain Bacteria; phylum Pseudomonadota; class Alphaproteobacteria; order Sphingomonadales; family Sphingomonadaceae; genus CAYNXB01. The sequence continues at coordinate 66,518 of CAYNXB010000008.1, forward strand.
TGAACGAACTGCGCTCGTTCACCCAGGGCCGCGCCCAGTACACGATGCAATTCTCGCATTATGACGAGGTGCCGGCGAACGTCGCGCAGGAGGTCAAGGAGAAGCTTGCCTAAGCTTATCCGAGCGTTTAGGGGCGGCGCCTGATTTCGGGGCGCCGCTGTTCCCGTCCCAATCATTTCCAGAAAGATAGAAGGTACCAGGAATGTCGAAGGCAAAATTTGAGCGGACGAAGCCGCACTGCAACATCGGCACTATCGGTCACGTCGATCACGGCAAGACCACGCTGACCGCGGCGATCACCAAGGTGATGGCTGCGGAGCACGGCGGCACCGCGGTGGATTTCGCGAACATCGACAAGGCTCCCGAGGAGCGCGAGCGCGGCATCACCATTTCGACCGCCCACGTCGAGTACGAGACCGCTGCGCGCCACTATGCGCACGTCGATTGCCCGGGCCACGCCGACTACGTGAAGAACATGATCACGGGTGCGGCGCAGATGGACGGCGCGATCCTGGTGGTGAACGCGGCTGACGGCCCGATGCCGCAGACCCGCGAGCACATCCTGCTCGCCCGCCAGGTCGGCGTGCCGGCGCTGGTCGTGTACATGAACAAGGTCGACCAGGTCGACGACGAGGAAATCCTCGAACTGGTCGAGCTCGAAGTGCGCGAGCTGCTCAGCTCGTACGACTTCGACGGTGACAACATTCCGATCGTCAAGGGCTCGGCGCTCGCCGCGCTCGAAGGCCGTGACGACCAGATCGGCAAGAACTCGATCGTCGAGCTGATGGCTGCTGTCGATGCGCACATCCCGCAGCCGGAGCGTCCGGTCGACAAGCCGTTCCTGATGCCGATCGAAGACGTGTTCTCGATCTCTGGTCGCGGCACCGTCGTCACCGGCCGTGTCGAATCCGGCATCGTCAATGTCGGCGACGAAGTTGAGATCGTCGGCATCAAGGATACGCAGAAGACCATCGTCACCGGCGTCGAGATGTTCCGCAAGCTGCTCGATCGCGGCGAAGCGGGCGACAACATCGGCGCGCTGCTGCGCGGCACCGGCCGTGACGACGTTGAGCGTGGCCAGGTTCTGGCCAAGCCCGGCTCGGTCAACCCGCACACCGAATTCAATGCCGAAGTCTACGTGCTGTCGAAGGATGAAGGTGGCCGTCACACGCCGTTCTTCGCCAACTACCGCCCGCAGTTCTACTTCCGCACTACCGACGTCACCGGCGAAGTGATCCTCCCTGAGGGCACCGAGATGGTCATGCCGGGCGACAACGTCACGATCGGCGTCAAGCTGATCGCGCCGATCGCGATGGACGAAGGCCTGCGCTTCGCGATCCGCGAAGGTGGCCGGACCGTCGGTTCGGGGGTTGTCAGCAAGATTACGAAGTAATATAGGCGCCGCGCCGGCAGGGATTCTTCCTCGCCGGCGCGGACTGTTTTTGGAGGGCCGCCCCTTGACCGGGCAACCGGTGAGGCGGGGCGGTTCTTTTGTTTTTGGGGCTGTAGTGGCTCCGTCGGCTCTTTCGCATCGGTAGTTGGACATGGAAGCTCAGAATATCCGCATTCGCCTGAAGGCGTTCGATCACCGCGTGCTCGATCAGGCCACTGGCGAGATTGCGGACACCGC
>CAYNXB010000009.1:0-65042 GCA_964401045.1 uncultured Sphingomonadaceae bacterium
ATCGGAGAACACCGCGCTGTTGAGGCACGCGAAATAGTTGTCACGCTGGGGCACGACCTTGCCGAGCCACTTCTTCACCAGCTCCGGATATTCGCGGATCGCCTCGCTGATCGAGAGGAAGATCACGCCGGCCTTCTTGAGCTCCTCGCGGAACGTGGTCGCGACCGAGACGCTGTCGAACACCGCATCGACCGCCACCTTGCGCGCGCCCTCGACCCCGGCGAGCACCTTCTGCTCCTCGATCGGAATGCCGAGCTTTTCGTAAACCCGCAGGATCTCGGGATCGACCTCATCGAGCGAGGCGAGCGAGGCCTTCTTCTTCGGCGCGGCGTAGTAATAGGCGTCCTGGTAGTCGATCGGCGCGAGGTCGAGCTTGGCCCAGTCGGGCGGGGTCAGCTCCTGCCACATGCGGAACGCCCTGAGCCGCCATTCGAGCATCCATTCGGGCTCGTTCTTCTTGCCCGAAATGAAGCGCACGGTGCTCTCATCGAGCCCCTTGGGCGCGAACTCGGTGTCGATCTCGGCCGACCAGCCGTGCTCGTAATCGGCCGCGCGGGCGGCCGCTTCGCGAGCTTCGCGATCCTGGATATCGACGTCATCGGTCATGCGGGCACCTTGGGACGAGCGAGTTGCGTGAGTGGCACCGCGGCCAGTGCGTTCCGCAGTGTCGTATTCACCTGCGACCAGTGCGGCTGGACGCCGCACGATCCTTCCAACGCACAATCGTGCCGCCCCTCATCGCAACAGGTGGCGATCGCTATCGGCCCCTCGACCGCCTCGACGATGTCGGCAAGGCTGATCGCCGCCGCCGGCCGGGCGAGCTGCAGCCCGCCGTGCGCGCCGCGTGCCGAGCGCAGCAAGTGCGCCCGAGTCAGCAGGCTGACCAGCTTTTGCACCGTCGGCAGCGGCAGGCCGGTTTCGGCGGCAAGGTCCGTGGACGAAACGCGCACGCCGCCGCAATGGCGCGCGGCGGCGCTCATCGTGACGACGGCGTAATCGGCCATGTTGGAGAGGCGCATGTGGCCCAATCTTCCTAATCGGATTGATCCAGTCCGAATTATGTAGGCCACTGGACGAGGCGTTTCAACGACAATCGATTTCTTGCGAGTCGTTCTCAATTCCACATGGAACCCGGCCAACGGGGCCGCGTTAGCCGGGTATCCAGCCAAGGAGCCAGACATGCTTGGATCGCATTCGATCAGCCGTTCGAACTCTTTCCTCCTCGCCGGCGGCGCGGGCCTGCTGCTCGGCCTGCTCGCCAATCCGCTGCGCAAGCTCGCGGTGCAGGCGCCTACGATGCTCAAGAAGCGGTGGGACGAAGCGCTCGCCACCGAGCACAAGATTACCCTTGCCCTGCTCGACGCGATCGCAGCAACCGGCGAGGACGATACCGGCAAGCGCACCGTCCTGCTTGCGCAGCTCAAGCACGCGCTCGGCAAGCACTCGTTCCAGGAAGAGAACACCATCTACGCAACGATGCGCGAGCGCGGGCTGATGGAGCCGGCACAAATGCTCAACGAGGAGCACGGCGAAGTGAAGCGCATGCTGTTCGACCTGACCGAGATGGAGCGGAGCGATCCGCAGTGGATCGCCAAGGTGCGCGAACTGCGCGCCCTGCTCGAACATCACATGGCGGAGGAAGAGAGCGAGCTGTTTCCAAAGCTACGCAGTTCGCTCAGCCGCGACGAGAACGAGCGCCTCTCCGTGGCGATGAACAAGGAAGGGCTCAAGCTCGCTTGATCGACAGGCGCGCCGCGCGCTGCCATAGCGCGGCGCGATGCTCTACCACCTGCTCCGCCCCGCGCTGTTCGCCTTCGACGCCGAGCGCGCGCACCGGCTGGCGCTGGTGGGGCTCCAGCTTATGCCGGAGGGCAAGCGCGCCGCGCAGGGTGGGCCGCTGGCAGTGCGCGTCTGCGGGCTCGATTTTCCCAACCCGCTCGGTATGGCCGCCGGGTTCGACAAGGATGGCGAAGCGGCGGATGCGCTGCTCGGGCTTGGGTTCGGTTTCGCCGAAGTCGGCTCGATCACGCCATTGGCGCAGCCGGGCAACCCCAGGCCGCGCCTGTTCCGCCTCGCCGAGGATCGCGCGGTGATCAACCGGATGGGGTTCAACAACGGCGGCGCGGGGATCGCCGCAATCCGGCTCGCGGCCCGCCGGCGGCGCGGCGGAGTCGTCGGGATCAATATCGGCGCGAACAAGGATGCGACCGATCGCGTGGCCGACTACGCGACAATGACGCGGATCATGGCCCCACTCGCTTCGTATCTCGCGGTCAACATCTCGAGCCCGAACACACCGGGCTTGCGGGCATTGCAGGACGAAGGTGCCCTCACCGGCCTGCTCGACGCGGTGATTGGCGCGCGCGGCGCTTCCGGCCCCCCCGTATTTCTCAAGGTCGCGCCAGACCTCGAACCGGCCGACATCGACGCCATCGCCCGCATCGCGCTAGACAAGGGGCTCGGCGCACTGATCGTGTCAAACACCACTATTTCGCGCCCGCGGCTCGTATCGCGCCACGCGGGCGAGGCGGGCGGGCTCTCGGGTGAGCCGCTCAGGGAACTCGCCCTCCAGCGCCTGCGCGATTTCCGCACAGCCACCGGTGGTGCGATCCCGCTTGTCGGCGTCGGCGGCATCGCCAGCGCTGAGGACGCCTGGGCACGCATCCGCGCCGGCGCGAGCCTGGTGCAGCTCTACAGCGCGATGGTCTACCAGGGGCCCGGCATCGCCCGCACGATCGTCCGCAAGCTGGAAGCATTGATGCGACGCGACGGGTTCGCCGGCATTGAACAAGCCGTCGGCAGCGAATAGGCGCGAGGGCATGCTCCGGGTCCGTCAGCTTTTCGCCGCTTTCCTTGCACCCATCCTACTCGCCGCGTGCGCCACCACCGGCGCCGCGCCGCCCACCTCGGCCGAGCGCGGCCTGGTCAGCGCAGCCGATCCGCGCGCGGCCGAGGCCGGGGCAGAGATTCTGCGCCAGGGGGGCAGCGCGACGGACGCGGCGATCGCCACAATGCTCGCCCTCAACGTGGTCGAGCCGCAGAGCTCGGGGATCGGTGGCGGCGGCTTCTACGTCTGGGGCAACGCCAACGGCACGGTCGAGACGCTGGACGGGCGCGAAACCGCGCCGGCCGCCGCTGGGCCCAACTGGTTTCTCGACGATAACGGCAAGCCACTGCCGTTCATGACCGCCGTGATGAGCGGCAGGAGCGTCGGCGTGCCGGGCAATGTCGCGATCGCCGCCAAGGCGCATGAACGCCACGGCAAGCTCGCCTGGGCAAAGCTTTTCGGGCCGGCGATCCGCCTTGCCCGGGACGGTTGGACGCTGACCGAGCGGGGGCACGAATTCCTCGACAACGCGAGGAACCGAGGGGCCTCGCACCCGGCGGGCAAGGCGCTGTTCTACGACGCTTCCGGCGAGCCGGTGCCGGTGGGAACGGTAATCAAGAATGAAGCACTCGCGCGGACTTTCGAGCGCATCGCCCGCGAAGGGCCGGACGCCTTCTACAAGGGCGCCAATGCCGAGGCGCTCGCCAGCGCGGTATGGGCCGAAACGCCCGGCGCGCGGGGCATGGTGGCGGGCGATCTGGCCGCTTACGCGGCGCGCGAACGGCCAGCGGCCTGCGGCGCATACCGTGAATACAAGATCTGCGGGATGGGCCCGCCCTCGTCCGGCGCGACCACCGTCTATGCGATTCTCAAGCAGCTCGAACGCTTCGACTTGGGCGCGATGGGTCCGAACTCCGCGACGTTCTGGCACGTGTTCGCCGATTCGCAACGGCTCGCCTACGCCGACCGCGAGCTGTACCTCGCCGATCCGGACTTCGTGCAGGTGCCGGTCGCCGGGCTCACCAATCCCGATTACCTCGCCGCGCGCGGCGCGCTGATCGATCCGCAGCACGCGCTGGCGGGCGTCTCCGCCGGCACCCCGCCCGGCCCGGTGCAGGCGCGCGCGGACGGCGACGAGCCAGAGGAGCACGGCACGTCGCACTTCGTGGTCATCGACGATGACGGCAACGCGGTGTCGTACACTTCGACCATCGAAGGCTCGTTCGGCTCCGGTATCATGGTTGGCGGCTACTTCCTCAACAACGAGCTGACCGATTTCAGCTTCACGCCCGAAGCGGGCGGCAAGCCGGTCGCCAACCGCGTCGAAGGCGGCAAGCGGCCGAGGAGCTCGATGGCGCCTACGCTGGTCTATGGCTCGGACGGCAAGCTGCTGATCGCGGTTGGCGCAGCCGGCGGCTCGACGATCCCGGCGCAAGTCGCACGCGCGCTGATCGGCATGCTCGATTTCCACCTGCCGGTGGCGCAGGCCGTCGCGCTGCCCATGCTGTTCTCGCCTGGAGACACGATCCAGGTCGAGCAGGGCAGCAGCCTCGAAGCCCTGATCCCGCAATTGCAGGCGATTGGCCACAAGACCGCGGCGCGGCGGATGCCGCTAAAGACCAATGCCGCCGAGCGCACCGCGGCGGGCTGGGTCGGCGCGGCCGATCCGCGCAGCGAGGGTGCGGTAGCACGGGAATAGCGCTTGGCGCTCTTTCGGAGGCCCATTAGACCGGGCGCAGGGGTGGAGAGGAGCAAACCGAGGGTGGAGCTGTCCGAATTCGCCGGGGCGAGCAACCTGGTAGCGCTGTTCCTGAAGCGCGCCGATCAGCTTGGCGACAAGCCGTTCCTTGCCGCAAAGCGGGATGGCGCGTGGCGCACGATGAGCTGGCGTCACGTAGCCGAACAGGTCTGCGTGCTCGCCGAGAGCCTGCGCGGCCTCGGCCTCACCGACGGCGACCGCGTGGTGCTGGTGTCCGAAAACCGCCCCGAATGGTGCATCGCGGATCTCGCGATCATGGCCGCGGGCTGCATCACGGTTCCCGCCTACACCACCAACACCGAGCGCGATCACCAGCATATCCTCGATGATTCGGGCGCGCGGGCGGCGATCGTCTCGACTGCGCGCCTGGCGCAGCCGCTGGTTCCGGCGATCATGCGCACCGGCGCCGTTGGCCACCTGATCGCGATGGAGCCGATCCGCTCGAGCCAGGCGGGCAGCTTCGACCGCCACGAGTGGGCCGCCCTCACGCAAGGCGACGCAGCTGCGGCGCGCGCCGCGGTCGATGCCCGCATCGCCGGGATCGAACGCGGCGACACCGCCTGCATCATCTACACCAGCGGAACCGGCGGCGCGCCGCGCGGCGTGTTGCTCCACCACGGCGCGATCCTGTGCAACATCGAGGGCGCGGTGCAGTTGCTGATCGAGGACTTCGGGATCGACGAGGAACGGTTTCTCTCGTTCCTGCCTCTGTCCCACGCCTACGAACACACCGGCGGGCAATTCCTGCCGATCGCGATCGGCGCGGAAATCTATTACTCGGAAGGGCTCGAAAAGCTCGCCAGCAACATCGAGGAAGTACGCCCCACGATCATGGTCGTGGTGCCGCGGCTGTTCGAGGTGTTGCGCGCGCGGATCATCAAGCAGATCGAGAAACAGGGGCGGGTGGCGAACCTCCTCCTCGACGGCGCGCTCGGCCTGAGCGAGCGTCGCGCGCGCGATCGCACCCGGCTGACCGACCGTCCGCTCGAGCTACTGCTCGAACGCACGCTGCGGCCCAAGATCCGCCAGCGCTTCGGTGGACGGATCAAGGCGCTGGTTTCAGGCGGCGCGCCGCTTAATCCCGAAGTCGGCGCGTTCTTCCAGGCCATGGGGCTGACGATGCTCCAGGGCTACGGCCAGACCGAGGCCGCGCCGGTGATCAGTTGCAACCGCCCGGCGGCGGGACTCAAGATGGACACCGTCGGCCCGCCGATGGACGGGGTCGAAGTGCGCATCGCGGAGGATGGCGAAATCCTGGTGCGCGGCGAGCTGGTGATGAAGGGCTACTGGCGCAATCCGGCCGAGACCGCGCACGCACTGCAGATCGATCCTGCCGAGCCGGACAAGGGCCCGTGGCTCCATACCGGCGACATCGGCCATCTCGACGGCAGGGGCCGCATCGTCATCACCGACCGCAAGAAGGACATGATCGTCAACGACAAAGGCGACAACGTCGCGCCGCAGAAGATCGAGGGGATGCTGACACTGCAGCCCGAGATCGCGCAGGCGATGGTCGCCGGCGACAAGCGCCCGTACCTCGTCGGCCTGATCGTGCCCGATGCCGAATGGGCGCTGGAATGGGCGCGCGCGAACGACGAGAAGTTCGACCTCACGGCGCTACAGGGCCTGCCGGCGTTCCGCAGCTCGGTGCGCGGCGCGGTCGACCGGGTCAACGCCGAGCTCTCGGTGGTCGAGAAGGTGCGCAAGATCGCCTTCGCGGACGAGCCGTTCTCGATCGAGAACGAGGAAATGACCCCGAGCATGAAAATCCGCCGGCACATGATCAAGCAGCGCTACGGCACGCGGCTAGATGCCCTCTACGCCACGTGATTTGGCGCTGACGAATGGCCGATTACCGCGCGATCGCGAAGCACCATCCAGAGGTGCGCGAGTACATCCGGCTGCGTAAGTGGGTGCACCGCGGGGAGGCGGTGTTCTACGGCCCGAACATCGCCGGCGACATCCTCACCACCGACGGCTTGGGCTATCGCAACGGCGTGTGGCGCGGGGGGCGGCTGACGCTCGCCGATTGCCTTGAGTCCGATCGCTACGGCCTCGTGATGGGGGCAAGTCATGTCTACGGCTTCGGCGTGCCGGACAACGGGCACACGATCCCCTCGCGGCTCGGCGCGGTGCTCGACATGCCGTTCGCCAATATCGGCCTGCCCGAAGCGCACACGCGCAACCTGTTCGCGATCCTGCTCGATATCGTCGCGCGCTCGCAGCGCCCGCCCGCTGCGGTGCTGCTGCTCAGCGGCGGCGACTTCAGCGGCTGGGCCTTCAGCGGCATCGCCGATCCGGTGTTCGGCCCGCCCAATATCCTGCAGCTCCAGCAAGTGATTACCGAGCGTGGCGGACACGGCGACCCCGTCGCCAGCCTTCCGGCCATGCTATCGGCGTCGGAGTTGTGGACCTTGGCGACGGTGCAGTTGTGCCGCGCGCGCGGCATTCCGCTGGTGCTCGGCAACGACACGACCTTCTTCGAGAAGGTTGAGCCTGACGGTTACGATCGCGATTGCCGGCTGGGCGTCGCGTCATCGCCCCCGCAGGTGCGTCAATTCGAGATCCACCGCAAGTTGTTCGGCCGTTTTTGCGATCGGCGGCAGCGGCTCGCCGAACGGAACGGCGTTCCGCTCGTGGGACCGGGCTTGTCGAACCGGCTCGGCTTCATCGATGAGTTTCACTACGACGCGTTGGGCGTCGAAGCGTTGTGCGAAAATTTTGCGCCAGCGCTGGAAGACGCGCTGAAAGCGAAAGACTAGGCCGCTTCGCGCTCAACAAACTCGGGATAGAACACCGGCCGCGTCTCTGACCACGCAGGGGCGGTCGCGGCGGCTTCGCTGAGCGACTGGAGCAACCGCTTTCGGCGTTCGGGCCGGATCTGGGGCAACGCTGCGGCGCCGCAGAACGCCCCCGGCAGCCACGGACGGATCTGCGGCCCGAGCAACCGCTCGTAGAGAAAACGGAACGCCGAGAAGCATTCGAGCCGCTCCTGCGCAAGATCGAACGCAGCGAGGCGGATCAGCGGCCCCATCAGGGTCTCGATTCCGTCAAGTGAGCTTTCGTCCGGCTGCGAGTCGCGCAAGCCCTTGAGCTGCTGGTAGCTGACGTACTGGCTGCGGATCGACGAGCGCTCGCTCGCGTCGCGCGCCCACAGCTTGAACGCGTCCTGGCGTCCGAGGCCGACGTCGAGGCTGCGCTTGATGTAGCGCTGTTCGGCCGAGGTGAAGCTGGCGAATTCCCGCAATTCGGCGATCGTCAGCGATGCGGTTCCGATGGTAGCCATGATCGTGTCCAAGCCCTTGCTCGAACGGCACAATCGCCGATTGTAGTTAACGTCGCGTAAGCAAGCGCGGAAAATCTAGATCAGGCCCGCCAGTGGGCTGCTCGGATCGGCATATCTGCGCGTTGCCATGCGTCCCGAGAGGTAGGCCGCGCGACCAGCTTCGACCGCGAGCTTCATCGCCCGCGCCATCAGCACCGGGTTCTTTGCCTCGGCGATCGCGGTGTTCATCAGCACGCCGGTACAGCCCAGCTCCATCGCCACCGCGGCATCGCTCGCGGTGCCGACTCCGGCATCGACCAGGACCGGCACCCTTGCACCCTCGACGATCAGGCGGATGGTGACGCGGTTCTGGATGCCGAGCCCCGAGCCGATCGGCGCGCCGAGCGGCATCACCGCAACCGCACCCGCCTCTTCAAGCTGCTTCGCCCCGATCGGATCGTCGGTGCAGTAGACCATCGGCAGGAAGCCCTCGTTCGCGAGCACTTCGGTTGCCTTCAGCGTCTCCCGCATGTCGGGATAGAGCGTCTTCGCCTCGCCGAGCACCTCGAGCTTGACCAGGTCCCAGCCACCGGCCTCGCGCGCCAGCCGCAGGGTCCGGATCGCGTCGTCGGCAGTAAAGCAGCCGGCCGTGTTGGGCAGGTAGGTGATCTTCTTCGGGTCGATGTAGTCCATCAGCGTCGGCTGGCCCGGGTCCGAGATGTTGACCCGGCGCACCGCGACCGTGACGATCTCGGCCCCACTCGCCTCAAGCGCGGCGGCGTTCTCCGCGAAGTCCTTGTACTTGCCGGTGCCCACGATCAGCCGCGAGGTGAATTTGCGCCCGGCGACTTCCCACGAATCGTCATGGTCCCCGCCGCCGACGAAATGGACGATCTCGAGCACGTCGCCCTCGCCAAGCGGAGCCTCGGTCAGCGTGGAGCGCGGCACGATCACACCGTTCAGCTCGACCGCGACCTTCTCCGGCTTCAAACCGATCTCGCGCACCAGTTCGTCCACGCTCGACGCAGCGCTGCGTCGCGCTTCGCCATTGACGGTAAGAGAGAAGGTGCCGCCCATGCGGCGCGCCTTAGGGTCTGGCCCCATAAACCACAATGCCCATGACGGAGCCGATTTTGGCCCGAGGCAAAGGCGCGAGGAGGGAGCGATGCGGCACGCGTCGTGACAGACAAGCAACGCCGCATGGCGCCAGAATCGGCCCGCCCCTTCGGCGTCGCCACAGGCATCCTGGCGGCCGTGGTTTATGGGGCCAGGCCCTTGCGATCAGCGCCATACCGCAAGTTCAGCACATGGCCTGCGGTGACAAGGCTCACGCCGATGATCGTCAACACCGCCTCTTCGGCGCCATGCTCGACCGCAAGCCCGCCGCCCATGAAGGTAAGCCCCATCATGGCCACCACGAACGGCGCGGGACGGCGGTGTTTCAGCGCACCGAGGCCAATCGCGACCCCCGCGATCACCATGGCCAGCGCAAAGCCTGCACGATGGATCCAGGGCGCGAACAGCAATCCGCCGCCGAGCCCGAAAACCGCGACCAGGAACAACCCGCCGAGGCAATGGATCAAGCACAGGCTCGACAGCAACATTCCCGTCCGGTCGAGCCGGCCGCGCATCCACGGCATGGGGTTGGGCAAGTTCACCATGGGCGGCCATTTATGTTATGTTGTATCATTGTGCAAGGGGGGGCTTGCGACCCTTGCGCTTTCGTTGCCCCCGGCGCAGAGGGCGCCCGATGGTCGCGGCTACGGGACATCTCGCACACGGGCAACAGGCCGGCGCACGTCTTGCGCCGCGCTCACTGGCGTTGTGGCTGCTCGCAGTCGCCACGCTGGTGGTGGCGATGGTGGTGGTGGGGGGGATCACCCGGCTTACCGAATCGGGCCTATCGATAACCGAATGGAAGCCCGTCACCGGGGCGCTCCCCCCGCTCACCCACGCCCAGTGGCAGGCCGAGTTCGAAGCTTACCAGCGGATCGGCGAGTACCGCCAGATCAACGGCCCCGCGGGCATGACGCTGGCCGATTACAAGTTCATCTACTTCTGGGAATGGACCCACCGCCTGCTCGGGCGCGTGATCGGCCTGGCGTTCGCGCTGCCGCTGGCGTGGTTCTGGGTGCGCAAGCGGATCCCCGCCGGCTACAAGCCGCGCCTGGTCGCGCTGCTCGCGCTGGGCGCGCTGCAGGGTGTGTTCGGCTGGTACATGGTGCGGTCCGGGCTCAACGCGAAGGTGACGGACGTCAGCCACTTCTGGCTTTCGATCCACCTGTTGACCGCGCTGTTCACCCTTGCCGGCCTCGTGTGGACCGCGCTCGACCTGTTCGCGCTCGATCGTGATCCGGCGGCTCGGCCCGCGCGGTTGACGCCATTCGCCGCCTTCGCCAGCGCGGTGCTGTTCGTGCAGCTGATGCTCGGGGCGTGGGTCGCGGGCCTCAACGCCGGCCTTGCGAGCGATACCTGGCCGCTGATGCAAGGCCGGGTGTTCCCCGAAGTCGACTGGTCCAAGGGTGCCGGCTGGGCATTTACCCACGATCACTACCTGCTGCACTTCATCCATCGCTGGTGGGCGTGGCTGGTGGTCGCGGCGCTGGTGGTGCTGTCGCGGCAGGTCAAACGCAGCGGCGTGCGGCAGGCATCGGTCGCGATCCATTCGGCGTTCGGCACTCAGATCCTGCTCGGAATCGCAACGGTGATGACCGGCGTCGCGCTCTGGCTCGCAGTGCTGCACCAGCTGGTCGGTGCGCTGCTCGTCGCCGCGACCGCGTGGGGGGCGCACGCGATAGGACGGCAGCGTTGAGCGCGCTGATCTGGTCGACCTTCGCCAGCGAGGCCGATGCGGAAAGCGCTGCCAACGCGCTGCTCGATGAAAGCCTGATCGCCTGCGCCAACCTGTTCCCCGGCGTGCGCTCGCTTTATGCCTGGAATGGTGAGCGGGGCGATGGCCGCGAGGTCGGCGCGCTGTTCAAGACCGACGCACGCATGCTCGACCGCGCCGTCGCCCGGCTGGCCGAACTGCATCCGTACGATTCGCCTGCTATCGTCGGCTGGCGCGTCGACGCGGCTGCGCCCGCGACCGCGCAATGGCTCGGGGCGATTGCAGGCAAGCTCGCGTGAGCGGCGGCCGGCGCGCGTTTCTCGGCATGGCCGGTGCCGCACTGCTGTTACCGCTTGGCTCCGCTGCCCATGCGCAGTCCGCAGACTTCGCACCGCCCGCCAGGCCGATGCGATACGTGCGCGCCCTACGGCACGGAATGGTCGATGGCGCTGCAATCGAGACCGAACGGTTCTTCACCGTGGCCTTCGTTCCGCACGCGGACGGCTATCGGATCGAGGGCGAGGAGAGCGCACCCCCGCAAGTCTCCGGCCCCGCCGGGCTCGAGGCGTTCCTAAGGCTCGAACGCGAGCGGCGCGAGACGGGCCTGTTCCCGCTGACGCTCGATCGCGCGGGCCGTATCGTCGGCGATTCGTCGTGGGCGGACTCGCCGCAACTCGACCGTGCCATCGCCGAAGCGCTGCACCGGCTCGCTGCGAGCCACCTTGGCGCGGACGACCGGGAGGCCGCACGGACTTTCCTCACCGGCCTGCACCAGGCAGCGGCCTCGCTCGTCGCGGGGTTGCCTGCGGACTTGTTCCGACCACCGGCCGGGCGGCGCGACGCGAGCCGCGAGGTGGCGCTGCCCGGTGGCGGCACGGGGACCGTTTCCCTGACCTTCACCGCCAGCACCGACCCCGCCACCGGAGTGATGCGCGAGGCCGAACGGGTGGTGCTGACGCGCCTCGCAACGAGCGAACGGCGCACCGTCGAACGGTGGAGCCTGTCTCCCGCCTGACCGCGAAATACGTCGGAGGTATTATTTTACCTTCCACGAAACCCGCCCATTCGCTTGACTTGCGGGCCCTTCCCCGACAAATGCGCGCCTCCGCACGGCCGCATCGAATCGCGCCCGCGCATCAGGACACGTATAAGGACATCCAGCCGATGAAGGCGCTCAGCAAGACCACCCGGTCGATCAAGCCGGCCGAGGTCGAAAAGAAATGGCATCTGATCGATGCAGAGGGGCTGGTCGTCGGCCGCCTCGCGACGATCGTCGCCAACATCCTGCGCGGCAAACACAAGCCGAGCTTCACCCCGCACGTTGATTGCGGCGACCACGTGGTCGTGATCAACGCGGACAAGGTGCGTTTCACCGGCAAGAAGCTGACCGACAAAATCTATTACAAGCACACCGGCTATGTCGGCGGGCTCAAGGAAACGACCCCCGCCAAGGTGCTCGAGGGCCGCTTTCCCGAGCGCGTGCTGGAGAAGGCGGTTGAGCGGATGATCCCGCGCGGCCCGCTCGGACGCCAGCAGATGAAGGCGCTCCACCTCTACGCCGGCACCGAGCATCCGCACGGGGGCACCCAGCCCGAAACGCTCGACGTCGCTTCGATGAACCGCAAGAACAAGGCAGCCCAGTGATGGTCCCCGAGAACGAAAACCAGAACGGCGAAGCCGAGAACGTCGAGAACGCCGCTGCAGAACAGGCGCCCGCGCCCGAGCAGGCCTCTGAGCCGGCAGCCGAGGTACAGGCCCCGGTAGAAACTGCGGCGCCCGCCACGGTTACCGACCTGGCAGACCTCAAGACGCTCGCCGGCGACGCGGCCGATGCCGACGCCAGTGCGGCGGCCGCGGGTGTGGCCTCGATCATCAAGTCGACCCCCGCGGTGCTGCGTGAGCAGGACATCGACCACCTGGGCCGCGCCTACGCCACCGGCCGCCGCAAGGACGCGGTCGCCCGCGTCTGGCTCAAGCCGGGCAAGGGCTCGATCACGGTCAACGGCCGCGACCAGGAAGTCTATTTCGCGCGTCCGACGCTGCGTCTGGTGATCAACCAGCCGTTCGAGATCGCCGATCGCGTCGGACAGTACGATATCGTCTGCACCGTCTCGGGTGGCGGGCTCTCGGGCCAGGCCGGTGCCGTTAAGCACGGCATCGCCCAGGCTCTCTCCAAGTTCGAACCGGCGCTGCGCCCCACCGTCAAGGCCGCCGGCTTCCTCACCCGCGACAGCCGCGTGGTCGAGCGCAAGAAGTACGGCCGCGCCAAGGCCCGCCGCAGCTTCCAGTTCTCGAAGCGCTAAGGCTTTCGGTCTTTCCGAACACGCGAAGGGCGGTCCTGCGGGGCCGCCTTTTTCGCGTCAGTCGGCCGCGAGTGCCCGCGTGAGGGGTCGTCCGAACAGCACCACCAGAAGCGCGCCGGCCAATGCGATCGCCGCATCCAGCGCCCAGAACGCCGCCGGGGTCATACGCTCGTAGAAGCTGCCGACCCAGCCCATGATCGAAAGCCCGACGAACAGCGACAGATAGGCGCCGCTGACCATCGTCGCGTTGACTTTCGCCGGCGCCGCCCGCGAAACCAGCGCCAGCATCGGCGGCCAGTAGTAGAGGAACGCGATCCCCATCCCGGCGAAGGCGACGAACGGCACCAGCGCGTTGACCTCCCCGTCGCCCGCCAGCAGCGCCCCGAGCGCAAGCAGCCCGGCGGATGCCGCCGCGATCCCAGCGCCGATGCCGATTTTGCTCATATCGCTCGGCTCGTGTCCGCCGCGCCCCTGGTGCGCCCACAGCCACACTAACGGCGGTACCGCGATGACGCTGAAGAACGGGTCGATCGCATTGAACCACGGTACCGGGATCTGCCCCAGCGGCGTCGCCAGATCGACATGTTCGGCGGTCCACACCACGCCGACATTGGCGCACTGGTAGTAGGCGATCGTCTGGAATACCGTGATCAGCACAACCGCGATCAGCAGCGCGATCGTCCGGCGGTCGGCCGCGGTGAGCGGCGGCATCGGCGCGCGGTCACGCGCTCGCGGACGCTGATCCGGCAAGTACCGCTGCCCGGCGAGATAGATCGCCGTGGCCGCCAACATCAGCACTCCTGCGGTGCCGAACCCGACGTGCCAGCCGTAAAGCTGCGCCAGCAAGCCGCAGGTCAAGGGGCCCAGCACCGCACCGAAATTGATCGCCATGCTGAAGATCGTGAACGCGCTCGTCCTCCGGCCCACCTCCTCGGGCGGATAGAGGTGGCCGACTTGCGCGGCGATGTTTCCCTTGAGGCATCCCGAGCCGAGAATCAGCAGCAGGAGTGCGAAGAGGAAGCTCGCATCAAACGCCATCGCGAAGTGACCCGCGCTCATCAAAACCGTGCCGAGCAGGACCGTGCGCTTTGCGCCGAGAAGGCGGTCGGCGATCACGCCCCCCAGTACCGGCGTGAAATAGACCAGACCCGAGTAGAACCCGAAAGTCTGCGAGGCGAGCGCCTGGGTCGATAATGGCCCGAACACCGCCTCGAGCGCCGAACGGTAGGCGGCCATCCCGGCGACATTCTCGATGTGACCCGGCAACAGGAGCTGTTGCACCATGTAGAGCACGACCAGCGCACTCATCCCGTAATAGGAGAACCGCTCCCATGCTTCGGTGAACGCGAGGTAGGCGAGGCCTTTCGGATGACCGAAGAAGCCCCGATCCGCCGAAACCGCTTCTGCTATTGTCGCCATAGCCGTCCCCCCTGCGGCCAGCTTAAGCTTTCCGCGCCCTCGGGCCAGCGTCAATGCACCGGCGGATCGGTGCGCGGAACCTGGTTAACCGGCGCGACCGGCTCACCGGGTTCGCGGGGGGGGAGGGCGTTCTCGGGCACGTCCTCGATCTGCATATCGCGCGTTGGCACTTCATCGAGATTGCGCGCCCGCACGGTGAGCGTGCGGCCATCCCAGCGCAACTCGTTGAAGCTCGGTGGGGTCGAGCGCAGTCGCCGGGACAGGGTGCCCGCGCCGATCATCCGCACCGGCCCGGCGGGCGTGTCCTCGATCAGATCGAACGGATCGTGCACGTGGCCACTCAGCACCGCGAGCACCGGGCGCCTGGCCAGTTCGGTCAGCGCCTTAAGCCCTCCGTGGGTCAGCGCGGTGCCCCTGGTCCCGACCTCGCGCAGCGGGTGGTGCACCGCGACCAGCGCCTTGCGACCCGCCGGCAGCGCGTCGATGGCGGCGAGGCATTTGGCCAGCGCCGGTCGCGTCACCCAGCCTTTCGACCAGTTAAGTCGTGGCTGCGCGCGCGCCGCCGTCTTGAGCGAAATGATCGCGAGACCTGGCAGATCGATCTCGCGCTCGATCAGCCTCTTGATCGCACGGAACCGCCGATACGGTTCGAAGAAGCGTTCGAGCAGGTTGAAGTAGGGCATGTCGTGATTGCCGATCTCGACGGTGACCGGCAGGTCGAGCGAATTGATCCAGTTGCACGCCGCGGCGAACTCGCGGCCCCGCGCGCGCATCGTCAGGTCGCCGGTGATCGCCACCGCCAACGGGCGCAACTGGGCAATCTCCTGCTTGACCCAGTCGAGCGCCTTTTTGTCCTCGAGCCCGAAATGAATATCCGAAAGGTGGAACAGCAGGGTCTCGCTAGCCATGGAAGGTCGCTATCAGATCGACCTCGCACCGCGCCACCGCGATCTCCTCTTGCGCGCCGCCTTCCACCTGCTCGCCGTCGATCAGCAAGCCGATCGAACCACCGTCCTCGCTCGCGAGCGTGACCGCACCGGTAAGCCCGATGCGGTCGTGCGGCCCTTCGCGGAACCGCCGGCGCAGCATCGCCCAGCCTTGCGCGAAATGGTCGCCGGCGCTTTCGGCGTAGTAGCCGTCGAGCTGAAGCCCCCATTCGCCGGGTGTGATCTCGATCAGCGGATAGCCTGTTTCTCGGCCCAGCGCCGGTTCGCGGCAGTGGAGCATCGGTCCGCCGGTGGTCTCGGCGAGCGCTTCGCTCGCGCCTGCGACGATGCCTGCGACATCGGCCTCACGCATCGCCTCGCGCACCGCGTACCACGCGGTTCCAGGTCCCGCGAGCAGGCCGGCGAGCCCATCGCCATGCCTCGTGCGCGCGACCAGCGGGCGCACCGGGCGTGCGCCGCCTGACGCGGCGTTAGCCACGATCTGCTCCGTAGCGGCATCGCCGTGCAGACGGCGGGCAAGCAGGTTCATGGTCCCGCCGGGCAGCACGAGCACCGCACCGCCCCAACCGTAGAGCGCGGAGACGCAGGAATTGACCGTTCCGTCCCCCGCGTAGACCGCGAGGCAATCGATCCCCGCGGCGTCGAGTTGCGCGGCGGTCGGCAACGGCTCATCGGGAAATCCAATGCGGCGCGCGACCTCGAACCCGTGCTCGCCGCAGCAACTCTGCAGCGCCGCGACCGCGTCGGGATGGTTGCTGCCGCTGCCTGGGTTGCAGACCAGCCATATCTTCCGGGGATCGTCCATCCCGGCATAGCGCCGATCGGTGCGCGCGGTTCCCGGTATCATACGCGGCGAGTGAGGATCAGCCATGCGCCGATCCCGTTGAGCAGCGTGTAGCCGAAGTAGCCCCACCCCCACAGCGGCGAGGCGTAATAGGCCAGCAGCAAGGCGCCGAGCAGGAGCAGGAACTCGGTGGCGAGGCTGATCCGTCCGCCGAGCAAGTGGATGTACCACGGCATCTGCCCCAGCAGCGGATGCCCGCTGGAGAGCACCGCGCGATGCATTGCGAAATTACCCACTCCGAGCACGAAGATCATCAGGACCGCCATCGCCGCTTATGTGGCGCGCCGTGCACCAAATGCCAAATGGCGGGCGTCCATGCATTTCGTGGACCCTCGCGTGTCGTTCGTCGACGAACGTAATCGTTGGTCGAATGTGGCGTGCCGCAAGTCGAACGCGAAATGCGCGCCGGCCGCCGTGGGCGTACCTCCATTCCTGCGCCGCCGGTCCCCCAGTCCCGGAGCGGCGGCGCAAGATGAGGAAAGGAAATTCCAATGAACGTTCGCCCCCTGATCATGGCTGCCGTCGCCGCCGCGATGGCCGCCAGCGCCCTGCCCGCGGCCGCAGCCACCGAACAGGCCGGCCGCTCGTCAGTGAGCTACAGCGACCTCGACTTGTCGAGCGACGCCGGCCGCGCCGAGCTCTCCAAGCGCTTCGACCAAGCCGCGCGCGCCATGTGCGGCATCCCCGACGAAACCGCCAAGCTCCAGGGCAAGCAGCGCTACTGCTACGAAACCAACAGCAAGAGCATGAAGGCGCGCGTCGCCTCTATCCTCGACAAGCACAACGAAGCCAACGGCGGCTGAACTCCTTCATCCGATACGGTTAGGCGAGGCGGGCGTCCTGCGGGGCGCCCGTCTCATGTTCAGCGACCGGCCATCGCTTTGACCTTGTGGAGGTAGGTGCGGCCGATGCGGAGCATCTCGCCGTCGCCAAGCTCGACCGACCACACGCCAAGGCCCTCATGGCGCAGGCCGCGAATGCTGTCACGGCGCAGGATCGTCGACCGGTGGATGCGGATGAAGCGGCCGGGATCGAGCCGTGCCTCGAGCCCGGCGATGGTCTGCAGCAGGAGGTAGCTGCGCGGCTGGCCGTCGCTCGATCCCACGTGCAGCCGCACATAGTCGCGCTCCGCGTCGATCCGTTCGACCTGGCTCGCCTCGACCCGCAGCAACTCGGAGCGGTGCGGCACCCAGAATTCCTCGAGCCATTCGGCCCTTTTCGATACGGTGCGGCCGCGCTGAGCGATCGCGCGCGCCACCGCGCGGCCAAGCCGCTCGGTATCGACTGGCTTGAGCACGTAATCGACCGCTTCGAGGTCGAACGCCTCGACCGCGAAGTCCTCGTGCGCGGTGACGAAGATCAGCGCCGGCGGGTTCGGCTGCCGGGCCAATTCGCGCGCGACCGACAGGCCATCGACCTGCGGCATGGTCATATCGAGCAGCAGCAGGTCGGGCGACAGCGCCTCGACCAGCCGCAGCGCCGCGGCGCCGTCGCTGGCCGTGCCGACCACTGTGAGTTCCGGCAGGCGCGCGCAGATCACCTGCATCCGCTCGACCGCGAGCGGTTCGTCGTCGACGATCAGTGTGCGCAACGGGCCCTCAGGCATGGGTCACCAGCGGCAAGCGGATGTGGGTGGCGTAGCCTTCGCTACTCGGGCCGGACACGATGCTAGCCTGCTCGCCGAAGCGCGCCTCGATCCGTTCGCGCACATTGCCGAGGCCGATGCCGAAGCCGGCGCTCTTGCCCGCGTCACCGGCCTGCACGCCTGAGGCGTCGTCCGACACCGTCACCACCAGCCGTCCGTATTCCTCTCGCGCGCTGATCGTGATCGTCACAGGGTCCGAGGTCGTCGCGACCGCGTGCTTGACCGAGTTTTCGACCAGAGGTTGCAGGATCATCCCGGGCACTCGCGCCTCCCGCAGGTTCTTGGGCAGATCATAGCGCGTCCTGAGGCGATCGGGAAAGCGCACCCCCTCTATGTCGAGATAGAGCCGCTGAAGGCGGAACTCCTCGCGCAAAGGCACATCGGCCGTCGGATCGTCTGCCAGGCTGCGGCGATAGAACGTCGATATCATCTGGATCATCGCTTCGGCTCGTTCCGTCTTGCCGGTCAATACCAGCGCGGAGAGCGAGTTCAGAGTGTTGAACAGGAAGTGTGGATTTACCTGGTAGCGCAGGCTCCTGAGCTCCGCCGCCTTCGCCGCCCGGCGATAGGCGCTCTCGCGCCGTTCGGCTGCACGCGCCTTCTCGCCGACCAACAGCGCGAGATAGAGCGCGGCCCAGGTGAGCATCATGAAATAGCGGCCAAAGGCGATCTCGGTCATCTCCTGCCACGGCGTCATCTGGTCTTCGGGCTGGTTGAGGGTGACGGTGCCGGGCTTCCCGCCGGCGGCGATCGCGCCCTGCACATCCGAGGGAAGCGGCACATCGACCAGCAGGTCGCCGCTTTCGCTGCGCCGCACGCGCATACCCTGCTTGGCGGCCTCGCGTTCCATCACCCGGTCGTTCATCGAATCGAACACCATCTGGTTGACTTGCGCGAGCGCGACAGAAACCGGCAGCGCCAGCACCAGCGCCGCACAGATCTTGAGCCATAACGGGCGCGCATCGAACAACCGCAGCATCAGCCACATCGCGAGCGTGATGACGACGCCGATCGCCGAAACCAGCGCGCGGCGCCACAGCATTTCCGACTGGAAACCCAAGTCGAGGATCTCGGCACGCAGGCTGGTGAGCAGGAAATAGCACAGCCAGAGCCCGGCAGCCGAGCCGAGCACGATGGCGAAGCGCACCCGCGGTCGCAAATCAGCCTGATCTATCGCATCCATCGATCCGCGTTTGCCCCAGATTCCCATACCGCGATAGCGCCGCCGTCGAGCGCGGTGAGCAATTGGTCGAAAGGCTCTTGGGCGCGCAACCCGCTGGAACAGCGCCGCTCGTCGAGCCGTCGTCCGCCCCGGTCGAGGGCGGCGGTCAAAGCGCTTGGCGTGATGCGGTCTTCCGCCTAAAGCGTCCCCCGCCGAGCGCCGTGAAAGAGTTTGAAAAAGTGCAAATCTTACAAGAGCGCGCCGGGACGGACGGCTTCGCAGCCGCCCGCAAGGCGATGATAGACAGTCAGCTTCGGGTCAGCGGCGTCAACGCCGGGTTCGTACTCGCGCGCATGGCAGCGGTACCGCGTGAGGAGTTCGTGCCCCCCGCGGTGCGCGGCCAGGCTTATGCCGACCGCGCGACGCCGCTCGGCGGCGGCCGCTATCTCGCCGCGCCGCTGGTGCACGGCCGGATGCTCGAGGAAGCGCGGCCCGATGCGCGCGACAACGTGCTGCTGGTCGACGGCGGCAGTGGCTATCTGGCCGAACTCGTGCGCCCGCTGGTGGGCTCGCTGACGGTGGTCCGTCCGGAAGAGGCGATCGCCGGCACAATAGCGGACGGGCAGTTCACCTTATTGATGATCGATGGCGCGATCGAGCAACTTCCGGCGCCTCTGGCCGCACGGCTCCCCGAGGGCGCGCGCGTGGTCACCGGGCAGATGCTGCGCGGCGTCACCCGGCTCGCCGCCGGCGTCAAGGCGGCGGGGGACGTCGCGCTGACCCCGCTGGCCGAGATGGGGATCCCCGAGCTTCCCGAATTCGCCGCCCCGAAAGGCTGGAGCTTCTGATCATGCGCGCCCCACCGCTTCCGGGCCGCGCTTTCCGGCTGGCGGCCTCGTGCGCGGTACTCGCGCTGGCGATTGCGCCAGTGATGGCACGCGCCGATACGCTGAAGGACGCGCTGCTCGGCGCCTACCAGACCAACCCGACGCTGCAGGCTGCGCGCGCCAACCAGCGCGCGACCGACGAGAACGTGCCCATCGCGCGATCCAGCGGGCTGCCGTCGGCGAGCGTAACCGCGTCGGAGACCGAATATCTCCGGCAGCAGGGCACTGGCGGAGGAAGCGGCGCCGGGTCCGGCATCGACTTCAATCCCGAACGGTCCCTCGGCGCAAATCTCAACGTGGCGGTCCCGATCTATTCAGGAGGGGCGGTCAAGAATTCGGTCCGCGCCGCCAAGACCCGTGTCGAAGCCGGCCAGGCCGACCTGCGCGGCACCGAAAGCTCGATCTTCAGTCAGGTCGTCGCCGCCTACATGGACGTGATCCAGAACGAGGCCATCGTCGGCCTGCGTTCGAACAACGTCGAGGTGCTGCAGGTCAATTTGCAGGCAACCAGCGACCGGTTCGAAATCGGCGATCTCACGCGCACCGACGTTGCGCAGTCTGAAGCGCGCCTCGCGCTCGCGCGCGGCGATCTGCGCACCGCGCAAGCGAACCTGATCGGGTCGCGTGAACGCTACATCAGTCTGGTCGGGAAGGCGCCGCAAGACCTCCAGCCGCCGCCGCCGTTGCCTGGCTTTCCGGCCGCGGTCGACGATGCGGTGATGACGGCGCTCGACAACAATCCCGACCTGATCGCGGCGAGGGAAAGCGCCAAGGCGGCCGGCTACGATGTCGAGGTCGCAGGTGCCGGACGGCTGCCCAAGATCGAGCTGTTCGGGACCGGCGGCTACACGAATTATCTCGGCACCCTGCCGGACCTTTCGCCGACCTTGCCCAGCGACCAGGCTTCGACAACGGCGCAGGCTGGCGTGCGCCTGACGCTGCCGATCTTCCAGGGCGGTCGCCCGGCGGCACAGGAACGCCAGGCGCAGGCACGGCAAGGCGCGGCGCTCGAGCAGGTTATCGGCACCGAGCGTGACGTTATCGCGCAAGTCCGCTCCGCCTGGGCCAGTTGGCAGGCGGCGAACACAATCGTCACCGAAACCCAGTCCGCGGTCTCGGCGGCTGCGCTCAGCCTCGAAGGCGTGCGCGCCGAAAATACCGTCGGCAACCGCACGATCCTCGATATTCTCAACGCCCAGCAGGAACTGCTGAGCGCCGAAGTCCAGTTGGTAACTGCGCGGCGCAACGCCTACGTGGCCGGTTTCACGCTCATTGCTGCGATCGGCCATGCCGAAGCACGCGACCTCGGTCTCGGCGATGAGACGATGCTCTACGACCCGGACGTCAACTACCGCCGCGTGCGCGGCAAGGTCTGGGATTGGAGCTTCGATCCCGATCCGGTGGCGCAATCCACACGCACCGTTGACATCCCGGCGCCGGACGCGGAGATTCCGCCCTCGCAATAGCGGGGGCGATCGGGCCATGCGGCAGGTAGGCGAACCTTCGGTCGAGGAAATCCTCGAATCGATCAAAAAGGTGATCGCGCGCGACAATCGCGAGACCGCCGCGGCGGAGCGCGAGCGGCGCGAGAGCGTCGGCGTGCGCGAGGACTACGACGACATCGGTGAGGAAGACGCCGATGGTGGCGTGCTGGAGCTGGGCCACGCGGCGGAGATCGTCGAAGAGGCCGAGCCAGGCGAGGCGCCCGCGCTGCTGAGCGCGGATGCAGAGCGTTCGATGCGTGAATCGCTGGCCGAGCTGACGGTGCTCGCCGAAGCAGGCAGCGGACGCGCGTGCGCGGGCACTTCGATCGAGGGGATGGTGCGCGAGATGCTCAAGCCGATGCTCGCGCAGTGGCTGGACCGGCACATGCCGGCGATCGTCGAGCGGCTGGTCAAGGCGGAGATCGCCCGCCTGAAGGGGTGACGATGCGCTTGCGCGCGCTTACCTCACTTCCATGATCAACGAACAATCGATCGGCCAGGCACGCGCGGCGTTCGCCGCGATCGGCGGGGAAAGCATCCGCCGGCAAATCTTCCTCTGTGCGATGAGCGAGAAGCAGAGCTGCTGTTCGCGTGAGACCGGCGAAGCGGCCTGGAAATACCTCAAGCGTCGTTTGAAGGAACTCGGCCTCACCAAATCCGGTGGCGTGCAGCGAACCAAGGCGGATTGCCTGCAGGTCTGCATTGGTGGGCCGATCGCGGTCGTGTGGCCGGAAGGGGTCTGGTACCATTCGTGCACCGAGCCGGTGATCGAGCGGATCATCCAGGAGCATCTGATCGGCGGTGCGCCGGTCGAGGAATTCCGTTTGCGCGATCCGCTCGCGATTTAGCGGCGGTCTTCTTCCTGCCGCATATCGTGGACCGCTTCGTCATGACCGGTGCCGCTGGAAAGGAACACCAGCCCCATCAGCGCGGAGGTCATCAGCATCGCTCCGGCGATGCCGAGGGCGAGTGCGATGTAGAAATGCATCGACAGCGGTTCGCCCTGGGCGTGGAAGTACGCGAACGCCGCGATGATCACGGCGACGGTGATCACCGCCATCAACTTCATCAGCCAGCGGAACCGCGCCCATGCATGGGCGGATACGCGCGTTTTATCGAGCGGGGACTTCGCCATGCCCGCCCCATGGGCTCATTAGGCGGCGCTGCCAACCGGAATTCGGCGCCATTTGGCGAGACTCGTACCTCATGGCATAATAGCGCCACAAACAAGGGAGACGGACATGGATATCGCCCGACTGATCGAGGCGCGCCGCCCCGAGGATATCGTCACCTGCGAGGAATCGGCCACGGTGCGCGACGCGGTGCAGTTGCTCGCCAGCCGCCGCATCGGCGCGATACCGGTGCTGCGCTCCGGCGCGCTCACCGGCATCTTCTCCGAGCGCGATGTACTCTACCGCCTGGCCGACGAAGGCGCCTTGTGCCTCGATCGGAGCGTGGGTGAAGTCATGACCACGCCGCCGATCACGGTCGCGCCCCAGATGACCTGCGACGAGGCGATGGCGCTGATGACCCGGCGGCGCGTCCGGCACCTGCCGGTGATCGATGGCGAAGAGATGATCGGGTTCATTTCGATCGGCGACATCGTCAAAACGCGCATCGATGCCGCCGAAGCCGAAGCCCGGCAGATGCGGGCATATATCCAGAGCGCTTGAGAGCGGGCGGTCCACACCCTACATCGGCATCATGGCCGAAACCTTGACCCTTACCGCTGCCGCCGCCGACCGGATCGGCGAAATCGCCACGCGCCAGGGTAAGCCGGCGATCCTGCGGCTTTCAGTCGAGGGTGGCGGCTGTTCGGGCTTCCAATACAAGTTCGATCTTACCGAAGCGCTCGAGGCCGACGATGCGGTGAGCGAGACCGGCGGGGTCAAGCTGGTGGTCGATCCGGTGAGCCTGGACCTGGTCGCCGGCAGCACGGTCGATTTCGTCGAGTCGCTCGGTGGCGCGGCCTTCAAGGTCGACAATCCCCAGGCAGCGGCCGGTTGCGGTTGCGGTTCCAGCTTCGGGATTTAATGTCCCAGGCGTGAAGATCGCCTCTTTCAACATCAACGGCATCAAGGCGCGGCTCCCGCGTCTTGTCGAATGGCTCGACGAGACGCGCCCTGCGGTCGCCTGCCTGCAAGAGATCAAGACACAGGACGAGGGCTTTCCCGCCGACGAGTTCGAGAAGATCGGCTACCGCGCGATCTGGCACGGCCAGAAGGGTTTCAACGGCGTCGCCATCCTCGCCGACCGCGAGCTCGCCGAAGTCCACCGCGGCCTACCGGGCGATCCCGAGGACCTGCAGGCGCGCTACATCGAGGCTGACGTCGCCGGCCCATGGGGTGTGGTGCGTGTGGTCAACCTCTACCTGCCCAACGGCAACCCGCAGCCCGGGCCCAAGTTCGACTACAAGCTCGAATGGATGCGACGGCTGCGGCTGCGGCTGCAGGAGCTGCTCGCGCGCGAGCAGCCGACTGTCGTGGTCGGCGATTTCAACGTCATTCCAGAGGACAAGGACGTGTTCTCGGTCCGCGCGATGCAGCACGACGCGCTGATGCAGCCCGAATCGCGCGATGCCTATCGCCGCATCCTCAACGACGGCTGGACCGATGCGATCGACACCCTCAATCCAGCGGGCGGGGTGTGGACCTTCTGGGATTACCAGGCCGGCGCATGGCAGCGCGACCACGGCTTCCGCATCGATCACTTGCTGCTGTCACCCGAAGCCGCGGATCGGCTCGCCGCGGCGGGCGTCGACAAAGCCCATCGCGGGCGCGAGAAGGCGAGCGATCACGCGCCGGTGTGGGTCGAGCTCAAGGTTTAGCGGTAGAAGACGTGGCTGCTGATCTGCGCAACGCGGGTCAGGCGCCAGCGGGGCTTCACATACTTGGCGTGGAAGAACAGCGCGTCTTCCGCGGGGCTGTCCCACAGGTTCTCGTGCGCGATAAGCGCGATGGCCTTGGCATTGCGCCATGCGGAAGACGATTTGTCGATCGCTGGCATACGCCCGCCGCGCACGAACGAGAATTGGGCTGGCTGGTATACAACGCCGCAATACGTCGAGGGGAAGCGGCCGGATTCGGCGCGATTCACCACCACGTCGCCAACAGCGAGCTGGCCGGCGAGCGGTTCGCCGCGCGATTCGAAGTAGATCGCGCCGGCGAGGCAGCGCATTTCGTCGGAAAGTGTCTCGTCGACGGGCATATCCGAGACGAGCTCGGCAAGGCTCGCAGCCGGGGCGCGGGACGCATCGGCCGGCTCGGCATCGCCTGGAAGCGGCTGGATCACCGGTTCGGACACAAAAGTAACAGTAGCGGCGTTTGGATCGGCCGCTTCGATCGTCGGGGCGCTTGCGTCCTGCAGGACTTGCGCCACAGCACCTTCGCTATTCGCAAAGATGCTCAATACCGTCGCAACCAGCGCCAGGGCGCTGGCCCGTTGCAGTTTCCGGCTCATGAAATCAGTCTTAAGGGCGGTGAACGCGCACTGTCGCAGGCTGGTGCTCGCATCTGCGAGCGGGCGGTAAAAACCGCCTAACCCAGTTCCTCAGCCTGCCGGCCGTTCCCCGTCTGCGCCCCTATCACGAACGGCCGGATTGCCGCTGCGACAGGCGCGTCTCGAAAGGTGAGGCCGCAGATAGGGCGCGATCGGGAGGGGTCAATCGTCGGTTCCCGTCAATCCGATGAACCGTTCAGCATCCGCGATATCCAGTTCGACAATCCACAGGTCGTCGTCCTGTTTGGCGCGGCGCGCCAGATAATCATCGAATTCTTGTGGATTTTCAGAGTCTTGTGTCCTTGAAAGGGTCCATGCGCGCGATCCATCGGGACGTGGCATACGTTCGAAAGCACGCGTAGGCCGGCCTTTCTCGAAACAAACGACAAGGATCGTACCCGCCTCGCGTTCGCCTTTGGCAATCACCGTGGCAAAGCCGCCCGCCGCATCGACCGCGCGGATCAGGCCACTGACCTCGATATGGGCTGGAAGGCGCGCCTGCACGATTCGCTCAGGCCGGAACCTGGTACCCGGCCAGGCTCGAAAGGGCGATGCGTGAGCGCATGAACGTGCCGGTGCCGCGGCCGATCTCCTCGCCCGTGCTATCCACCAGCCGTGCCTCGGCGACGAACACGCGCCGCCGGCCGCTGATCCAGCGCCCCTCGGCGCGCACCGGGCCGGCAATGATCGGTTTGGTGAAGTGGAGGTTGAACCCGGTGGTCAGCAGAAAGCGGTCCGAGACGAGCGAGTTAGCGGCGTAGAACGCGGCATCGTCGAGCATCTTGAAGTAAATCGTGCCGTGCGCCGCGCCCGCCGCGTGGTGCACGCCGCGGCCGACTGTGAAGGCGATGCGGGATTCTCCCGGGGCGACGATCTCAAGGCTGGAGGCAAACAGTGCATTTATGGGCGCCGAGGCATAGAGCGCTTCGAGCGCCCGGTAATGTCCGGCCGCCCCCGATGCGGATTGCCCGCCCTCGTTAGGCAGCGTCGCGGTCCGAGACATTGGTCAGCAGCGCGTAGAGCGCCTCAGCGTCGGGTGCTTCGACCAGCGCCTCGTGAATCCGCTCCTCCCGCATCAGGCGTGAGATCGCCGCCAGCGCATGAAGGTGGGCGACGCCGCTGTTCTCCGGCGACAGCAATCCGAAGACCAGATCGACCGGCAGGCCGTCAGCGGATTCAAACTCGATCGGCTCGGCGAGCTTGATCAGCGCGGCCACTGGCCGCTTGAGACCGGAAATGCGCGCGTGGGGTATCGCCACGCCGCGGCCAAAGCCGGTGCTGCCGAGCCGTTCGCGTTCCTCGATCCGCTCGAGCACCGTCGCCGCGTCGAGCTGGTAGGCCTCGGCGAAGCGCTCAGCGAGCAGGGAGAGGATGGCGGACTTGCTAGCAACCTTGGCGACGATGACCGCTTCGGGACGCAGCGAGTAGAGCGACATTGTTTCTTCAACACCTTGTTTTGGCAGTATCAAGCCCCGCAGAAACGTTACCGGCCGCGCAAGCGGGTACCGGCCTCACAAATCTACGGGGG
The DNA here is from genome assembly GCA_964401045.1 of uncultured Sphingomonadaceae bacterium. Classification (GTDB taxonomy): domain Bacteria; phylum Pseudomonadota; class Alphaproteobacteria; order Sphingomonadales; family Sphingomonadaceae; genus CAYNXB01. Next base: position 26,399 of record CAYNXB010000009.1, read on the forward strand.
TCGGGCCCTGCCGCCCCCCGCGGCGCCCTCAAGACGGTTCGACCCAGCCGATCGACCCATCGTCGCGGCGATAGACCATATTATGCTTACCGGTGCCAGCATTTTTGAAGAGCAGAGCGTTGGTGTTCCGCAAGTCGAGCATCATCACCGCGTCCGACACGCTGGCGACGGGAATATCGACCCGAGTCTCCGCAATTACCAGAGGTGCGTCTTCCTCGACCTCCTCCTCGGTCTGCGGCGCGGCCTCAAACACGGTGTAGGCTGCGTCCTCCTCGCGCGCGGCGAACGCGATCTGTTCGTGCCGGTCCTTCAGCCGGCGCTTGTAGCGGCGCAGTTGCTTCTCGATTTTCTCCGCCGCCTGGTCCGCGGCGAGATGCGCATCCTGCGCCTCGCCATGGCTCTTGAGCACGAGGCCGTTGGCGACGTGGAGCACGATGTCGCAACAGAACGCGCTCGCCGGCGCCGTGCCGAACGTGACCTGGCTCGAAGTAGCGCGGCTGAAATATTTGGCGACGATATCGTTGATGCGGTCGGTTATGTGCTCTTGCAGGGCAGCTCCGGTTTCTACTTGGTGGCCCGATACGCGGATATCCATCGGTTCGAATTCTCCTGCTGCTGCACTTGCCATGTACGCACCCTTCAGTGTGGGCTCTAAGTCGCCCAGATGGGTGACTTCACTGTCTCCATAAACGTTTGATGACGGGCAAGTTCCTCGGCGCTCGCCATGTGCGGGCGCGGTTCGCGGCGCGGGCGGGGCGTACTGGCGATAGACACCACTTCGGTCGCGGCCATGCCGGCCACCCGCTCGAAGCCAAGCCCGATCTGCCGCCCGCCAGTAAGCTCGATATAAACTTGCGCGAGCAGCTCCGCGTCGAGCAGCGCGCCATGCTTGACGCGGTGCGAGCGGTCGATGCCGTAGCGGGTGCACAGCGCGTCGAGCGAATGCTTGGCGCCCGGGTGGCGCTTGCGCGCGATGGAGACGGTATCGACCATGCGCGCGGTATCGACCGGATCGAGCCCGGCGATTCGCAGCTCGGCGTTAAGGAAGCCGAAGTCGAATGACGCATTGTGCGCCACCAGCGGGCAATCACCGAGGAATTCGAGCAGCTCGGCAGCTTTCTCGTGGAAGCGAGGCTTGTCGGCGAGGAAGGCGACGCTGAGGCCGTGGACCGCCTCGGCGCCGGCCGGCATGTCCCGGTCCGGACAAAAATAAAAATGGATCGCCTGGCCGGTCGGCACCCGGTGGACCAGCTCGATGCAGCCGATCTCGACCATCCGGTCGCCGCTGGCGTGATCGAGCCCGGTTGTCTCGGTATCGAAAACGATCTCACGCATTGCTTGTGTTATCGGCCCGGCATTCGCGGCTTGCAAGGGCTATGGCGACAGCTTCCGCAGCAGGCTCCTCACTTCTCGCCGCGTTTCCTCGTGATCGGCGCCGGTATCGATCACATGATCGGCGCGCGCGCGCTTTTCGGCGTCGGGCATCTGCAGCGCCAGGATCTGCGCGAAGCGTTCGGGCGACATACCCGGGCGGGCAAGGAAGCGGGCGCGCTGCACCTCCGCCGGCGCCGAGACCACCGCGACGGCATCGACGTCTTCGTGCCCGCCTTTCTCGAACAGCAGCGGGATGTCGAACACCACCAGTGAGCGTCCGCCGTGCTCGATCAGAAATTCCTCGCGCGCAGCCCGCACCGCAGGATGAACCAGCGCCTCGAGCCGGGCTAACGCCGCAGCATCTCCGAACACGCGTTCGCCGAGCCTCGCACGGTCGACGCCGGCTGGACCGGTGGTGCCGGGGAATTCGGCTTCGATCGGCGACACCAGCGAACCGCCAGGGCCCTGCAGGTGGCGCACGATTGCGTCGGCGTCGAACACCGGCACGCCCAGCTCCTCGAACATCGCCGCGACGGTCGACTTGCCCATTCCGACCGAGCCGGTGAGGCCGAGCACGAACGGACGGCTCATCTCGTGAGTAGCGCCCGCAGTTCGGCGTCGCCGTCCTCCCGGAGAGGCGCTGCCCCGAAGAATTTCTCGAACGCCGCGGCGGCCTGGCCGATTAGCATCGCGAGGCCATCGACCGTCTCGAACCCAGCGGCGCGCGCAACTTGCAGAAATTGCGTGTCCGCCGGCGACGTGACGATGTCGTAGACCACGCTGCCGGGCGGTGCGTGGGTGAAATCGAACGCCAGCGGCGGCTGGCCGGTCATCCCCAGAGGGCTGGCGTTAACGATCAGGTCGAGACAGCCCGCACGATCGTCGAACGGGAAATCAGTCGGCCCGGAGAAGTGGTCGAGCGGCGGCGCGTGATGTTCGCCCGCAGCCAGTTCATCGAGCAGCCCTTGCGCCTTCGCCGGATCGCGCCCGGCGAGCACGATCACGAACCCTTCATCGGCCAGCGCGGCGACGATCGCGCGCGCCGCACCCCCGGTCCCCAGCACCCGCGCCATGCGAAACAGGTGCCGCTCCGCCAGCTCCGCCCGGAGAGGCTCGAGGAACCCGGCGACGTCGGTGTTGTATCCGGCCAACTCCTCGCCCTCACGCACGATGGTGTTGACCGCACCGATCCGCGCCGCTTGGGGATCGAGCCGGTCGAGCAGCGGGATTACCGCCTGCTTGTGCGGCATGGTGACGTTGCAGCCACGCCAGGCGGGGTCCGCCCGCCGCGAAGCGAGATATGCCGCCAGGCCATCGGCGGTCACATGACAAGCGCGGTAATCCGCGTCGAGCCCGAGCTTGCCGAGCCAGTAACCGTGGATCGCCGGCGATTTCGATTGGGCGATCGGGTCGCCAATCACCTCGGCGTAAGGCGCGGTCATGACGCCAGCTCTCCGATTTCACGCAAGGCGCCGAGCACGGGCAGCAATGGCATCCCGAGGACCGTGAAATGGTCGCCCTCGATCCGATCGAACAGCTGGACCCCGACTCCTTCGATACGAAACACGCCGACGCACTGGCCGACTTCGGGCCACTCCTCGATCAGGTAACGCTCGATGAACGAGTCCGAGAGCGTACGCACGTACAGCCTGGCTTCGTCGGCATGATGCCAGATTACTTCGCCGCCGTGTGCCAGCGCCGCCGCCGAATGCAGGTGCATCGTCCGCCCGGAGAAGAATCGCAGGTGCTCGGCCGCCTGTGCCCGGCTCGCGGGCTTGCTGAAACGACGCCCGCCCACCGAGACCACCGAATCGCTGCCGAGCACGGCACGCCCGTCGCCATCGACCGACAGGGCCTTGGCTTCGGCCAGCGCAAGCGCGATGGCGCCCGGGCCAACCCCTTCGAGCCCGGCCTCCAGCGCGCGCTCGTCCACACCAGCGGGGCGCACTTCGAATTCCACTCCGGCCGCGCCGAGCATCGCACGCCGCGACGCGCTCTTGGAAGCAAGCACGATCACGCGCCTTCTCCATCGCGCTCGCCAAGCAGCTTGATGATCGCCGCGGCGGTTTCCTCGATCGACCGACGTGTGACGTCGATCACCGGCCAGCCGTTGTCCGCGAAGATGCGGCGGGCGAAGCGCACTTCCTCCGCCACCCGATCGGCATCGACATAGGCGGTCTCGGTTCCCTCGTTAAGCGACAGCAGGCGGTTGCGGCGGATCTGGATCAGCCGCTCGGGCGCGGTCGTCAGACCGACGACGAGCGGGTGGCGCAGCGAGTATAATGTCTCCGGCGGGCGGCTCTCCATCACCAGCGGGATATTGGCAGTCTTGTAGCCACGGTTGGCGAGATAGATGCTGGTCGGCGTCTTCGAGGTGCGCGAGACGCCGGCGAGTACAATATCCGCCTCTTCCCAGTGTTCCGAACCGATCCCGTCGTCATGGGCAATGGTGAACTGGATCGCATCGACGCGCGCGAAATAGGCCGCGTCCATCATGTGCTGGTATCCGGGCCGCGCGAGTGCCTTCTCGCCCAGTCGCTCCTCGAGTGCGGAGGTCACCGCATCGAGCGCAGGAATAGCCGGCAGCCCCAGCGCGCGGCATCGCTCCTCGAGCCGCCGCCGCGTCTCGGCGTTGACCAGCGTGTAGAGCACCAGGCCCGGATGTGCGGCAAGCTCGGCGAAGATGCGGTCGAGATGCGCCTGGCTGCGCACCATCGGCCAAAAGTGGCGGATCACGTCGGCATCGTCGAACTGCGCGAGCGCCGCCTTGGCGATCATCTCAAGCGTTTCGCCGGTGGAATCCGACAGCAAGTGGAGGTGGAGGCGCGTCATGTGGATAACCGCCGGCATAAACCACGGGAGGGAAGGGTGGACAAGCTGGCGAGGCAATTCCGCACCCAGTGCGAGTCATCCAGCCGGGGAGTTGTGGACAGGAGGACTGGCCATTCCACAGGGTCGGGACAGTGGGGATAAGCTTCGCTTGACGCGGCTGTGTGCGGATTCGCAAAAGCGCGCCCCCTGTTCAGCCCGGGAAAAATCGGGCAGGGCCGCGCCGTCCCCACAATCCACAGGGCCAACTAACTACAGAATCCCTAGATTCTAATATTATTTAGTAAGATAGGACGCTCGTTTTCGCGATGCCTGGTCTCCTTCTCGATACGCTCAAGGGGCAAAAAAGTGCCCGCGCGCCAGTGTGGCTCATGCGTCAGGCCGGGCGCTATCTGCCCGAGTACCGTGCGCTGCGGGCGGAAAAGGGCGGCTTCCTCGAACTGGTCAACGATAGCGAGGCTGCGGCCGAGATCACCTTGCAGCCGATCCGGCGGTTTGGGTTCGACGGCGCGATCCTGTTCTCGGATATCCTGATCGTGCCCTACGCCCTGGGGCAGGGCCTGGCATTCCTCGAAGGCGAGGGACCGAAGCTCAGCCCGGCGCTCTCGGATGGCCGCTTCGATGTGTTTAAGCCGCGGCCGGATCGGTGCGAACCGATTTACGAGACGGTGCGGCGGGTACGCGCGCAATTGCCGGAAGGCGTTACGCTGCTCGGGTTCGCGGGGGCGCCGTGGACCGTCGCGACTTACATGGTGGCCGGGGAAGGCAGCCGCGACCAAGGTGCGGCACGCATGCTCGCCTATCGTGATGCGGGCGCGTTCGAGGCGCTGGTGGAGCGGATCGTCGCCACCACAGTCGATTATCTAGCCGGACAGATCGAGGCGGGCGCCGAGGCGGTGCAATTGTTCGACAGCTGGGCGGGGAGCCTGAGCCCGGCGCAGTTCGAACGCTGGGTTATCGCCCCGACCGCTGAGATCGTGAGCAAGCTCAAGGCCCGTCATGCGGATGTGCCGGTGATCGGCTTTCCGAAGGGCGCAGGCGGCAAGCTGCTGGCCTATGCGCGCGAAACCGGCGTCGACGCCCTTGGACTCGACGAGACAGTGGATCCGCTCTGGGCAGCCCGGAATTTGCCTTCCGGCCTGCCGGTGCAGGGCAACCTCGATCCGATGTTGCTGCTCGCCGGTGGACCGGAACTCGAATCCACCGTCGAGCGCATCCTCGACGCGTTCGCGAATCGGCCGCATGTTTTCAATCTCGGCCACGGAATCGACAAGGAAACCCCGATTGCAAACGTCGAACGCGTGCTGGCGGTTGTCCGGGGCCGGCAGGACGCCTAACACGCTCGCCATGCAAGACGTGCTCGCATCGATTTATCTGTGGCTCAAGGCCGGCCACATCATCTTCGTGGTGTTCTGGATGGCCGGCCTGTTCATCCTCCCGCGGCAGATGGTTTACATGCACGCGGCGGCGCCAGGCTCGGCCGAAGAATCGCTGTGGGCCAAACGTACCGCCACGCTGCGCAGGATAATCCTCACGCCCAGCATCATCGTCGTTTGGCTGCTGGGGATCGCGCTCGCTATCGCGCTCGATGCATGGAGCCAGCCTTGGCTCCATGCCAAGCTGCTGCTCGTCCTGCTGCTCAGTGGGTACCACGGATGGATGGTGGCCACCGCGAAGAAGATGGCGGCGGGCGAGCGGCCGATTCCCGAGAAGACCCTGCGCATGCTCAACGAGGTTCCTGCGATCGCCGTGACGCTGATCGTGGTGCTGGCGGTGGTGAAGCCGTTCTGACGCACGGCCCGGCGCAGATTGTGCCGTTTACGAATTGACGACGAACCGCGGCGCTCCTATTTCCAGGCTCTCTTCCGGTAAGGCAGGTCTAACCAGACCGCCGGGTCCGCTTTCCCCAAGCCCATGACCTCGACGCCGGCCCTCCACGTTATTGGAATACCGCTATGCATTTCAAAGAATTGAAGAAAAAGGCGCCGGCCGAGCTCGTCGAGATGGCCGAGGAGTTCGAGGTCGAAGGCGCATCGACGATGCGCCGGCAGGATCTGATGTTCGCGATCCTCAAGGAAGTCGCCGAAGACGGTGAGGAAATCGTCGGCCAGGGCACAATCGAAGTGCTGCAGGACGGATTCGGTTTCCTCCGTTCGCCCGAGGCGAACTACCTCGCCGGGCCTGACGATATTTACGTTTCGCCCAACCAGGTCCGTAAATGGGGCCTGCGCACCGGCGACACGGTCGAAGGGGAGATCCGCGCGCCCAAGGACGGCGAGCGCTATTTCGCGCTGACCAAGCTCACCAGCGTCAATTTCGACGACCCCGACGCGGTTCGTCACCGGACCAACTTCGACAACCTCACCCCGCTCTATCCCGATGAACGGCTGAACCTCGACACGCTCGACCCGACGGTGAAGGACAAGTCCGCGCGCGTGATCGATATCATCTCGCCGCAGGGCAAGGGCCAGCGTGCGCTGATCGTCGCGCCGCCGCGCACCGGCAAGACGGTGCTGATGCAGAACATCGCCAAGGCGATCACCGACAATCACCCGGAGGTGTTCCTGATCGTCCTGCTGGTCGACGAGCGTCCCGAGGAAGTCACCGACATGCAGCGCTCGGTTAAAGGCGAGGTGGTTTCCTCGACCTTCGACGAGCCCGCGAGCCGCCACGTGCAAGTCGCCGAGATGGTGATCGAGAAGGCCAAGCGCCTCGTCGAGCACAAGAAGGAGGTGGTGATCTTGCTCGATTCGATCACCCGCCTGGGCCGCGCCTACAACACCGTGGTGCCGAGTTCGGGCAAGGTCCTCACCGGCGGTGTCGACGCTAACGCTCTGCAGCGGCCGAAGCGCTTCTTCGGTGCCGCGCGCAACATCGAGGAAGGCGGTTCGCTGTCGATCATCGCCACCGCGTTGATCGACACCGGAAGCCGCATGGACGAGGTGATCTTCGAGGAGTTCAAGGGCACCGGCAACTCCGAGATCGTGCTCGACCGCAAGGTCTCCGACAAGCGCATCTTCCCGTCGCTCGACGTCGGCAAGTCCGGCACCCGCAAGGAAGAGCTGCTGGTCGACAAGGACAAGCTGTCGAAAATGTGGGTTCTGCGCCGCATCCTCATGCAGATGGGCACCGTCGATGCGATGGAGTTCCTGCTCGACAAGATGAAGGACTCGAAATCCAACGAGGACTTCTTCGCCAACATGAATCAGTAGTCCGTTGGTAAATCTCGTCCCGCCCGTTCGGTCGTCATCGGCGGTCCGGGGACGGGGACGGACGAGGCTGCCCGGGCTTGCCGATCCCACGCCAGCTTGACCGCGCGTGCAGCAAGTTGCGTTGACCGACTTTCCCCTTTGCTTCGGCGGGGGTGCGGCTCTCGTTCGTGGCGGGCGCCCTTGCGCGCGCCGTTAGCCCAGGTTCGCGGCGAAGAACTCTGCGGTTCGGCTGTCGGCGAGTCGTGCGCCTTCCTCGTTACGCCGCAAGCCGACTTCGGTTGCGAAGCCGTGATCAAGGCCGGGGTAGTCGTGCAGCGTGACCTTCGGATGATCGTCGAGGCCTTCGTGCATCGCCTTCTGCGTGTCGGGGCCGACAAAATGGTCTGCGCCGGCGATGTGCAGCATCAGCGGGTTGGCGATCGCGTGCTTTTCCCGCAGCAACTCCGAAATGCCGACCGGATAGTATCCGACGCTGGCGTCAACATCGGTGCGTGCGGCGGTCATATAGGCGAGGCGCCCGCCAAGGCAGTAACCAACCACGCCGACCTTGTAGCAACCCTCTGACATTCGGGCATATTTGATTGTAGCTTCGATGTCGCCGATGCCGCCGTCCTGGTTGAACTGGCCCATGAGCTCGAACGCGCGCTGGAGTTCGCTTTCCACGTCGGGATCGAGTTCGACGCCAGGCTCGAGCCGCCAGAACAGGTCTGGGGCGATCGCGACATAGCCATCCTCGGCCAGCCGGTCGCACTTGCGGCGGATGCCGGCGTTCACGCCGAAGATCTCCTGGATTACGATGATCGCCGCGCGTGGCGATCCCTGAGGGCGGGCGACATAGGCGGAAAATGCGCCATCGCCCGTGAGGGTGGAAATCTCTATGCTAGCGGTCATATTGGCGTCCTCATTTCCATGAACGGCCGAAGGTGTTGCGCGATGAAGATCAATATCGAAATTGATTGCAGCCCCGAAGAGGCGCGGCAGTTCATGGGCCTGCCCGATGTCGAGAAGGCCAACAAGGTCTATGTCGATACCATCGCCCAGGCGATGAAGGGCGTCTCAAACGTCGACCAGTTGCAGGATTACGCCAAGCAGCTCGCGCCGATGGGACAGCTTGGATTGAAAGTGTTCCAGAGCTTTGTCGAAGGCGCGGCCAGGAGTTCGGGCAGCAAACCCAAGGGCGACGGCGACAAGAGCGAATAGTCCGCGCGCGATGGACACGATCTTCGCGCTGTCGAGCGGCGCGCCGCCGGCGGGGATCGCCGTTATCCGCATCAGCGGGCCGCGTGCGCGAGTCGCGCTGGAGCAATTGGCGGGCGTAATGCCCATACCGCGCGCGCTCCATTTCACCGCCTTGCGCGAGGGCGAGCGGTTGCTCGATCGCGGCTTCGTCGCATTCCTGCCCGGACCTGGCACTGCGACCGGCGAGGACATTCTCGAATTTCATTTGCACGGCGGGCGCGCGGTGGTCGCCGCGGTTGAAGGTGCGCTTGCCGCGATTCCGGGGTTGCGGCGCGCGGAGCCTGGCGAATTCACCCGGCGAGCCTTTGCCAATGGACGGATAGATCTGGCCGAAGCAGAAGGGCTGGGTGATCTGCTCTCCGCTGAAACGGAGCTGCAGCGTCGCTCGGCGCTCGAAATCGCCTCCGGTCGCTTCTCGCATCAGGTACAAGGCTGGCGCGAGGAGCTGCTGGCGCTGTCTGCACAAGTGGAAGCGGTGCTCGATTTCGACGATGAAGACGATGTGGCAACCGTATCGCCATTGTTTCACAATGAAATCAAAGCGTTAAAGGATAATATCGGCGAAGTTATGGCTTGGCCGCGGGCAGAGACGCTGCGCGAAGGTTTTCGCGTTGCGCTCGCCGGCCCGCCCAATGCAGGCAAGTCGACCCTGTTCAACGCCCTGGTCGAACATGAGGCTGCGATCACATCTCCGGCGGCCGGCACCACCCGCGATGTTCTGGAACGTCCGGTGGCGATCGAGGGCGTTCCCTTGGTGTTCGTTGACATGGCCGGCTTGCGCGAGGCGGAAGGCGAGATCGAGGCACTCGGGGTCGAGCGGGCCCACGCCGAACTCGGGCGCGCCGATCTCGTGCTCTGGCTTGGAACGGAGGGCGACGGCCCAAGCGGCGCGTGGGAGATCGAACCGCAGATCGATCGTCAGGATCGTCCTGCTAAGGCCGCGCCCCGCTTCCGGTTGTCGGCGTTGACGGGTGAGGGTTTGCTGGCGCTGAAGCGAGCACTTGTGGAGCATGCGAGGGGCGCGATGCCGAAGCCCGGCACCGCCGCGCTCAACGAACGCCAGAGGCACCGTCTTGGCCAGGCCGTGGATTCTCTCGCGGCGATTGACGAACTGGACGATCCGCTGCTCATCGCCGAGCATCTCCGCCGCGCTCGGATGGCGTTCGACGCCTTGATCGGTCGCACGGCCACCGAGGACATGCTGGACGCTTTGTTCGGCCGCTTTTGCATCGGCAAGTAATGTTCCACGTGGAACACTGCCTTTGACCAAGTCGCGCCACCCGACTAATCGGCGCCGCATGCGCGCATTCGATGTCATTGTCGTCGGTGGAGGCCACGCGGGCTGCGAAGCCGCCGCCGTCGCTGCGCGCATGGGGGCGAGCACAGCGCTGGTCAGTTTCGATCTGACCAAGATCGGTGCGATGAGCTGCAACCCCGCAATCGGCGGGTTGGGCAAGGGCCATCTGGTGCGGGAGGTCGACGCGTTCGACGGCCTGATCGGCCGCGCCGCCGATGCAGCGGCGATTCATTACCGCATGCTCAACCGCTCGAAAGGCAGCGCGGTGTGGGGACCGCGCGTGCAGGCGGATCGCAAGCTGTTCGCGGCGGCGATCCAATGCGCGGTCGCCGCTCAGCCGGGTCTAGAACTGATCGAGGGGGAGGCTGCGGCGGTCGTACTCGAAGGCGGACGAGCCGTCGGGCTCCGTCTTGGCGACGGCACGCGTTTCTCGGCCGAAGCCGTGGTGCTCGCGACTGGCACGTTCCTCGGCGGACGGCTGTTCCGTGGCAAGGAAGTGCTAGAAGGCGGGCGGGTCGGCGAATCATCTGCTCTCGAGCTCGCTGCGCAATTGCGCGAAGCCGCGTTGCCGATGGCGCGCCTCAAGACGGGAACGCCACCACGCCTCGATGGGCGCACGATCGATTGGGCGCGGCTCGAAGAGCAGGCATCGGATGCCGATGACTGGACAATGTCTTCCCTTACCCAGGGCCGGGCGAATCCGCTGGTGTTCTGCGCCATCACCCGAACCAACGTGCGTTCGCACGATATCATTCGGGCCAACCTCGATCGCTCGCCGCTATTCACGGGCGCGATCGGGGCGGCGGGGCCGCGCTATTGTCCGTCGATCGAGGACAAGATCCAGCGCTTTGCCGATCGAGAAGGCCATCAGGTGTTCCTCGAGCCCGAGGGCCTCGATAGCCATCTCGTGTACCCGAACGGCGTCAGCACCTCGCTGCCCGCCGATGTCCAGCTTGCGATGCTGCGCACGATGGCTGGCTTGGCTGACGTCGAGATGGTCGTCCCGGGCTACGCGGTCGAATACGACCACGTCGACCCGCGCGCGCTCCATTCGACACTCCAATTGCGGGACATTCCGGGGCTTTACTGCGCGGGGCAGATCAACGGCACCACCGGCTACGAAGAGGCTGCTGCGCAAGGGCTGATCGCCGGAATGCACGCCGCTGCCGCGGTGCTCGGCCGGGACGCCGCCCCGCTCGACCGGGCGAATTCGTACATGGCCGTGATGACTGACGACCTGACCCTTCACGGGGTAAGCGAGCCTTACCGAATGCTTACCGCACGGGCTGAATACCGGCTGCGCTTGCGGGCGAATAACGCGGCCACGCGGCTCACGTCGATTGCGATCGCTGCCGGGTGTGTGGGGGATGAAAGGCGTCGCTGGTTTGAGACGCACGCAGAACAACGGGCACGGATGGATGAGGCGCTGGCTGAGCGAATCCTGCTTCGAGGCGAGAGGCGAGGCGCGCGCGAATGGCTTCGGGTCGAGGGCGTTTCGCTCGCCGACCTTGGTCCTCTGCTCGACCCGGATCTCGATTGGACGAGCGATGCCGCGGAGGAGGCCGCGGAAGACGCGCGCTACGCGCCTTACCTGGAGCGTCAGGATGCGGAGTTGCGTGATTTGCGCGCGAGCGATTCCCTCCAGCTCGATGCGGATTTTCCCTATGCTGCGATACCCGGCCTTTCCAATGAGATGGTCGAGCGTCTCGGCGCTGCGCGGCCCGCAACGCTCGCGGCGGCGGGAAGGGTGACCGGAGTGACCCCTGCTGCCCTCGCTGCGTTATTGGTCCATGCGCGGAGGCGTGCGCGGGAAGCTGCATGATAGACGATGAGACCGCTGCCCGCGGATTAGCCCTTGAGCATGGCGATGAAGCCGCGCTTGCGCGGCTCGATCGCTTCGTGGAGCTTCTGCACGAGGAAAACGATCGTCAGAACCTGGTGTCGAAAACCAGCCTGGCGCAAGTCTGGCGCCGCCACATCGCGGATAGCGCCCAGCTCCTGTGCCATGTTCCACGTGAAACACCCCCCTGGCTCGACCTGGGTACAGGGGCTGGCTTTCCCGGCCTCATAATCGCAGCGATGCGTCCTGAGTGGGACATTCGCCTGATTGAATCGCGCAAAAAGCGAGTCGAATGGCTTGAGCGTGTGAACGGCGAACTGGGCCTGACCAATTGTCGCGTGATCGGCGCGCGGCTCGAAGATGTGGAAAGCGTTCCAGCAGGTGTCATCTCGGCGCGCGCCTTCGCCCCGATGGTTAAGTTGCTCGCGTTGTCCCAACGCTTCTCCACAGCCGAAACGGTCTGGCTGTTGCCGAAGGGGCGTTCCGCGGCGCACGAATTGCGCCAGCTTGCGCCAAACGTGCGCCGACTGTTCCACGTGGAACAATCGCAAACCGATCCCGAGTCTGGTATCATCGTCGGCAGCGGGGTCGGTATACGAGGGACGGAATGATCCGCATCGCAATCGCGAACCAGAAGGGCGGAGTGGGTAAGACCACCACCGCGATCAACATCGCCACGGCCATGGCTGCTACAGGTTGGCGGACTTTGCTGATCGACCTCGACCCGCAAGGAAACGCGTCGACCGGCCTTGGTGTCCCCTCCAGCGCTCGCGAGACATCGAGCTACGATCTGCTGATCGATCAGGCGTCCATCTCGGAATGTGCGCAGCCGACCAATATTCCAGGTCTCGACGTGATTCCCGCTACGGTCGATCTGAGCGGGGCGGAGGTCGAGCTGGTTGGAATGGAGAATCGCACCGATCGGCTGCGTCAGGCGCTCGCTAACGATGTGGCGCACCAGTTGTGCTTCATCGATTGCCCGCCGTCGCTCGGCTTGCTGACGCTCAACGCGCTGGCCGCGGCAGACACGTTGCTGGTTCCTTTGCAGTGCGAGTTCTTCGCGCTTGAAGGGCTCAGTCAGCTACTGACCACGGTGGAACGGGTGCAGGAGCGGTTCAATCCCGATCTCGGCATCGTCGGCATTGCTTTGACGATGTTCGACCGGCGCAACCGCCTGACCGATCAGGTCGCCGACGACGTGCGCCAGTGCCTGGGCAAACTGGTGTTCAACAGCGTGATCCCGCGCAACGTGCGGTTGTCAGAGGCCCCGAGCCACGGACTTCCGGCGCTGGTTTACGACCACAACTGCGCCGGAAGCCGCGCTTACATGGACCTGGCGCGAGAGCTGATCGGCCGGTTGCCCCAGGAAAGGAAAGCGGCATGAGCGACGAAGCGCAGGAAAAGGCCGTGAAGGCGGCTCCGCCACGCCGGCTGGGACGCGGCCTTGGCGCCCTGCTCGGTGAGGCGCGGCGCGAGGAGCCGGTGATTCGTCTCAGCCCGGTCGATCCGGCTGAGCGGGACGCACCGCGCCGTAACGGCAGTGGTGACGGGCTTGCCAACCTCGCGGTCGCTGCGATCGAGCCGCACCCCGATCAGCCACGCCGGCATTTCGACGCGGACGCGCTGGCCGAGCTCGCCTCGTCGATCGCCGCGCGCGGGGTGATCCAGCCTGTAATCGTGCGCCCGCTTGCCAACGGGCGCTACCAACTGGTTGCTGGCGAGCGTCGCTGGCGCGCCGCGCAGCAGGCCCAACTCCATGAAATACCAGCATTAATTCGCGACTTGGGTGATCGCGACGTGATGGCGCTGGCGCTGATCGAGAACATCCAGCGCGAAGACCTGAACCCGATCGAGGAGGCGCGCGCCTACCAGCGGCTGGCCGATAGCGAGGGCCTGACTCAAGCCGAAATCGCCGGAATGGTCGAGAAATCGCGGAGCCATGTCGCCAATCTCCAGCGGCTGCTGAGCCTTCCGGAGGGCGTGATCGGTCATCTCGAGACCGGGCGCCTGTCGATGGGCCACGCGCGCGCCCTGATCGGCCATAAGGACGCCGAAGCGCTTGCCGATCGGGCGGTCGCGAAGAAGCTCTCGGTGCGCGAAGTCGAGCAACTCGCGCGTGAGGGCGCGGCAAGACCGGCCCGGAGAACCCCGCGGCCCGCTGCGAACGATACCGCGGAAAACGCCGACATCCGCGCGGTCGAGAGCCATCTCGAGGAATTCCTCGGCCTGGCCGTAAAGATTGCAGCGGAGGCCGACAGCCGCTCGGGTGCGGTGACGATTCGCTACCGCACGCTCGATCAGCTGGATCTGATCTGCCAGCGGCTCACCGGCGGCGCGATTTAGCGGGCCACGGAGCAGTCGCGCCGCGCGACTTACTTTGAATACTTGGTTTTGACGTACTTGGTCGGCTGGATCTTGATCCGCTTGTCGCGAATCACGCGCCGCGCCGGGGGTGGGGCGGGCTCGTCCACCCACTCTTCGACTATCCGCTCCTTCGGCTTGCAGTTGCAGCAGCCGCCGGAGATCTTCACCGGCACCCACATCACGCGCCCCGCGTAGTACGGATAGCCGCTTTGGGCGCCGTAAACCCCTTGATGACTGTAGCCGCCGCCATAGGCGTACCCGCCACCCGAGCCCGCGAACGAGGCTTCGTAGCGGTCGAGATAATCCTCGCAGAAATCGGCCGCCTGGCCGCGATCTTCGGCCCGGTCGATCGCTGCGCCCGCGACTGCGCCTACGCCCGCGCCTACCACTGTGCCGACGACGCGATTCCCGCGTCCGGCGATGCGGTTGCCCGCGATTCCGCCGATCACGCCGCCGATGACCGCGCCGCCCACACCGTCATCGTTGCCGCGCATACGATCACGGCACTGGGCGAGCCAGTTGTCGCGCTCCTCGACGCTGTAGCCGGCGATTGGGCCGGACGCTTCCTGCGGGCCGTCCGGGATCGGGGGGAGCGCGGCGGGTTGATGCGCATCGTACCCCTCCTCGGCGAAAGCCGGGGTGGCGGTGAAGGCGCCGGCAAGGAGGCCGATAGCGGCAAGCGTGTGGCGAACGGGCATGCGGAAATCCCCCTTGGTCTGCAGGTCTGCAGGCGGAAATTAACGCGAAATCTACCATCGGGATCGGCCGTCAGCCAAAGATTCCCCGCGCGCGTCCCGTTTCGGTTCAGATACGCAGCGCGGCGAGGGCGGCCAGCGCCTCAATTCCGGCGGCGTCCTCGCCATCGAAACGGGCGGGGCGGGGGCTATCGAGGTCGATCACAGCGATCAGCGCATCATCGCGGACCACCGGCACGACCAGCTCCGAGCGGCTTGCCGCGTCGCAGGCGATATGGCCGGGAAACGCGAACACGTCCTCGACCAGTCGGGTTTCGCGCGTTTGCGCTGCTGTCCCGCACACGCCTTGGCCCAAGGGAATCCGGATACAGGCAGGCTTGCCGCAGAATGGTCCGAGCACCAGCTCGCCTTCGATCAGGCGATAGAAACCGGCCCAATTCAGCTCTGGCACGAATTGCCAGACCAGCGCTGCAAGGTTGGCCATGTTGGCGACGCCGTCCGGCTCGCCCGCGGTGAGCGCGTCGGCCGCGGCCAACAGGTCGCGGTAGAGATCGGCCTTCGGTTGGCCGGTAGCCGGCTGGAAGTCGTACATCGTGAGGGCGAGCCCTACCGCTTTCGCCGATTGCCGCAAGCCATCCGCTGTCCTATTCAGGCGACCTATGGGCATTCTGAAGAAGATCGGCATCGGTCTGGTGGTTGTGATCCTGCTGTTGGCGGTCGCCGCCTGGTGGGTCGTTCGTGGCAGTCCGGCGCAATACTCGGTGGCCGAAGTCACCGGCACCGACCCCAAGCTCGCGGAGCCGGATCCGCAGACCATCCCGACGGTCGATGTCGCCAAGCCGGTCGGCTGGGCCAAGGGCGAAGCGCCGAAGGCCGCGCAGGGGCTGGCGGTCAACCGCTTCGCCGAAGGGCTCGAGCACCCGCGCACGATCTACCCTCTGCCCAACGGCGATCTGCTGGTGGCGGAGAGCAACGCGCCCGCGCGGATTATCGCCGGGGGCGGGATCACCAATTTCGTCGCTGGCCTGCTGTTCGCGCGTGCCGGCGCCGATGTGCCTTCGCCGAACAAGCTGGTGCTGCTGCGCGACACCGACGGCGATGGCATGGCCGAGACCCGCAAAGTCCTGCGTAGCGATCTCGATTCGCCCTCGGGCATCGCCTGGGCGGATGGAAAGCTCTACGTCGCCAACCACAACGCGGTGCTGCAGTTCGATTATGCGCTCGGCGCGGACAGTGTGACCGGCGCGCCCAGGAAGCTGCTCGACCTGCCCGGCGCGGGCAACCACTGGATGCGCAACCTGCTGCTGAGCGAGGACGGCAAGCGGCTCTACGTCGCGGTCGGTTCGGCCTCGAATATCGCTGAGGGCGGGATCGATGCGGAGAAAGGCCGCGCCGCGATCCATGAGATCAATCTCGTCGATGGCAGCTCGCGGCTTTTCGCGGCGGGGCTCCGCAATCCGAACGGACTGGCGTGGAACCCGTGGAGCGGCGAGTTGTGGGTCACGGTCAACGAGCGTGACCAGCTCGGTTCCGACATCGTGCCCGACTACCTCACCAATGTGCCCGTGGGCGCGCAATACGGCTGGCCATGGGTCTATTGGGGCGATGTGATCGACGAGCGTGTCACCGAGCCGATGCCCAATTTCCTCACCGAATTCACCCGCCGGCCCGAATTCGCGCTTGGCCCGCACGTCGCCGCGCTCGGGCTGACATTCTCAAGCGCGGGCAATCGCCTCGGCACGCAGTTCGGGCATGGGGCATTCATCGCCCGCCACGGAAGCTGGAACCGCAAGCCGCCCTCCGGCTACGACGTGGTCTATGTCGCGTTCGACGCGCGCGGCAACCCGATCGGCAAGCCGGTGACAGTGCTCGAGAGCTTCCTTGCCGGAAACGGCGAAACCCACGGCCGCCCGACCTGGGTCGCGTTCGATAAGACCGGCGCGCTGCTGGTGAGCGATGACACCGCCGGCATCATCTGGCGGGTGCTGGCGCCCGGCGCGGCGCCGGCGGCTGCGCCGCAGCGGCTCACCGGTGCCTCGATGCCACCGCAGCGCGAGCTTAATGGCGATCCGGCCAAGGCGTTCGAGAAACTGCCGTCAGCCCTCCCGACCAGCGCAAACTAGGCCTTCAGAGCGATTTTCCAGCGCGGCCGGCGAGCTCGGTGACGAACTGCCACGCGGTGCGGCCCGAGCGAGCGCCGCGCCGCCTCGACCATTCGAGCGCCGCGCCCTCGTCCCAGGCAAGGCCGTATTCCCCGGCATAGCCGCCGATGATCGCCAGGTAATCGTCCTGACTGCAGTTGTGGAAGCCGAGCGAGAGGCCGAAGCGATCGGCAAGGGCGAGACGGTCGTCAAGCTCGTCGCGCGGGTTGAGCGGGTCGGCCTGCTCGCCTGCTTCGCGAGCAACGATCGCGCGGCGGTTGGAGGTCACCGCCAGGCGGACGTTGGCGGGCCGCGCCTCGACGCCGCCTTCGAGCCACGAGCGCAAGTGGCGTGGGCCGGCCATGTCGCCCTGGTCAAACCCGATATCGTCAATAAAAATCAGGAAGTTGCGCTTCTCGCGCGCAAGCAGGCCGAACAACTCGGCGAGGCTGGAAACCGCGTCCGTGCCGACCTGCACCAGCGCGATGCCTGCCGGATCGCGCTGCTGAGCCGCCGCGATTGCCGCGCGAACTACCGATGACTTACCCATCCCGCGCGAGCCCCACAGCAGCATGTCGTGCGCGGCATGGCCGGCGGCGAGGCGCGCAACGTTGCCGGCGATCGCTTCCTTCTGCGCCTCGACGCCCTTGAGGAGGTCGAGCGGAATCGCCTGCAGCTTCTCCACCGGGCGCGCCGCGTGGCCATCCCACACATATGCCGGATGCGCGTGCCAGTCGGTGGACCGCACCGGCGGCGCGAGCCGTTCGAGCGCGTCGGCGATCCGTTGCAGGGTATCGTCATTCATCAGGCAAGTTCTCCGGCATCGAGAGAGTAGAGCAGTGCGGCGCCACCGCGCGCTGCGGCTTCGAGCCCCGTAGCTTCGGGCACGATCTGGTCGAGGAAATAACGCGCGGTGGCGGGCTTGAGCCGCGCGAGCGCCGGCGCTTCACCCGCCGCCACCGCGCGCGCCTGGCGCAGCATTTGCCAGCCGGCGACCGCTACCGCGCACATCGTGCAGAATGGCACGCTGCCGGCGAGCCGGTCGTCGAGCGAAGCTTCACCGCGCATCCACGCGCCAATTGTGGCGCAGCTTCCGGCGAGGCGAACCAGCGGCGCTTCCCCGGCGGCGTCATGAGCGATCTCCGCCATCAGCGCGGCGAGTACGTTGCCGTCCTCCATATCCAGCTTGCGGGTGACGAAGTCGGCCGCCTGGATGCCGTTGGTGCCCTCGTAGATCGGCGGGATCCGGGCATCGCGCAGGTGTTGCGCCGCGCCGGTTTCCTCGATGTACCCCATGCCGCCATGAACCTGCACGCCGAGTCCGGACACTTCCATGCCGACGTCGGTGCCCCACGCCTTGATCAGTGGCACCAGCAAGTGGGCGCGAGGCGTTCCGCGATCGACCTGGCCCGCGGTGTAGTAGAGCAGGGCGCGTGCAGCCTCGGTCAGCGCGCGCATCCTCAGCAACATACGCCGCACGTCGGGATGCTCGATGATCGCGACAGGTGTCTTGTCGCCCGATCCGGCACGCGCCGACTGGATCCGCTCGCGGGCGTAGGCGCCGGCCTGCTGGAGCGCACGCTCGCCCAGTTCGACGCCCTGCGCGCCGACGTTGATCCGCGCGGAGTTCATCATCGTAAACATCGCCTTGAGGCCCTCGTTGGGCGCTCCGATGATCTCACCGACGCATTCGTCATTGTCGCCGTAGCTCATCACGCACGTCGGCGAGGCATGGATACCGAGCTTGTGCTCGAGGCTGACCGCCTTGAGATCGTTGCGCGGACCAGGCGAACCGTCCGGCTTCACCAGGTGCTTGGGCACCACGAACAGAGAGATGCCCTTCGAGCCGGCCGGTGCATCTGGCAGGCGCGCGAGCACGAGGTGGACGATATTCTTCGCCAGCTCGTGATCGCCCCAAGTGATGAAGATCTTCTGGCCCTTGATGCGATAAGTGCCGTCCACGGCGGGCGTGGCGGTGGTGCGTAGGGCGCCAACGTCGCTCCCGGCCTGAGGCTCGGTGAGGTTCATCGTCCCGGCCCATTCGCCGCTCACGAGCTTCGGCAGGTAAGTCGCCTGCTGCTGCGGGGAGCCATGGTGAGTGAGCGCCTCGATTGCGCCGACCGTCAGCATTGGCATCAGCGAGAATGCGAGGTTGGCGGTGCCGAGGTTTTCGAGCACATTTACCGCGAGCGAATAGGGCAGGCCCTGGCCGCCGAATTCGGCCGGCGCGGCGATCGCATTCCAGCCTTGCGCGACATAGGCTCCATACGCCTCTGCAAAGCCCCCTGGGAGCCGTACGACGCCGTTCTCGAGCCGAGCGCCCTCCAAGTCGCCGATGCGGTTCAGTGGTGCCCATTCGGCCGCGGCGAACTCGCCGATCCCGCGCACGACCGCCTCGACCGTGTCCGTCTCAACCCCCAGTTCGCCGATCCCGGCCGATACTTTGAGCGCGAGCAGTTGGTCGTCGGACGCAGGGGTGTAGCTCATGGGGGTGCTTTCGCTTGGCTTTGCGGGCGCTCCACCTATAGCGCGGCGCCATGAGCGGCAACATCGGCAGTGGGGACACCGAACGGCTGCGGCCGGACACCGCGGGAATAGAACGCGCCGCGCAGCTGCTGCGCGAAGGTTCGCTGGTCGCGGTGCCGACAGAGACGGTCTACGGCCTCGCCGCGCGCGCCGATCGCGCCGAGGCGGTGGCGGAGATCTACCGCGCCAAGGGGCGGCCCGAATTCAATCCGCTGATCGTCCACGTGGCCGATCTCGCGGACGCGACGCGGCTGGCGACGATCGACGCCCGCGCACGCCGGCTCGCGGCGGAATTCTGGCCCGGGCCGCTGACCATGGTGCTGCCGAAGAAGCCGAATGCACCGGTTGCACCCGCGGTGACAGCCGGACTCGATACGATTGCGCTGCGTTGCCCGGCGCACCCCGCGATGCGCGCGCTGCTCGGCGAGACCGGGCTTCCGCTCGCCGCCCCATCGGCAAATCCGAGCGGTGCGGTCAGCCCGACGACGGCCGACCATGTGCTCGCCGGGCTGGATCGGCGCATCGCCGCAGTGCTCGATGGGGGGCCGAGCGGGCGCGGGCTCGAATCGACGATAGTCGCGTTGCGCGATTCCGGCTGGCAGGTGCTGCGCCCCGGGCCGATCACCGAAGCGGAGATCGCCGCGCTGCTCGGCGACGCCACGACGCCGCAGACCGGCAAGATCGAGGCGCCGGGGCAGCTCGCGAGCCATTACGCGCCAGGTAAGCCCGTGCGGCTCGACGCGACCGTGGCGGAAGACGACGAGTTCCTGATCGGGTTCGGCAGCCTGACGGGAGACTGCTCGCTGTCTTCGAAAGGCGACCTCGCTGAAGCGGCGGCGGCGCTCTATGCCTGTCTGCATGAGGCGGCTGCATCGCCGCATCCGCGTATCGCGGTGGCGCACGTGCCCGAGGAAGGGATCGGCGCGGCGATCAACGATCGCTTGCGCCGCGCCGCGGCCTAGGAGTGCCCGGAGGGGGTGGCAGCGTGTCCTTGAGCGTCTGCATCTCGTCCCACGTCGCCTGGGCCTGCGCGCAGGCCTTGGCGTCCCCGTCCTGGCATTTGTCGTACTGCCGGGCGTAATCGCGCTCCAGTTTGCCGAAGCGCTCCTCGCGTTGGCGCAGCTCGCGGCCGCGATTGCGGTCGGCCTCATCCTGGCTGGTTGTAGCCCAGTCGGCCGCTTGACCGGCGGCCTTGACCGGCATCGTGGCGACGTCGACCACGGTCTTGGCGAGGCAGCCCTGCAGCGTAAGCGCCGCCGAGCTGGTAACGATCAATCGAACGATCGGGCGCATGGCCGCTCCTCCTGCCCGAACCGTATGGCCCGGGGGATTGCCGCCAGGTTAACTAGCGATAGCCGAGTCTGGTTTCGTACTCGACCGAAACGCGGCCGCGATGCTGGCCGTCAGACGAGATTCTGCCGGACCCGCGGGCGCCGTAATTGTGCTGCTCGAGCGGCGCGCAGGCGGCGGGATCCGTTCGGTTCAGATCCGTGCCGATCCCGTGCAAGCCGCCACGACCAGCGCCGCAGCCAATATTGAAATGGTGCGCACGTCCGGCCGGCTAGTATCGACTATATAGGTAGCCAACCGTGTTCATTTGGCGTCAGCGGTCGTCCCGCGCTCGCAGGTCAGCGTGCCCGAACCGAAGCTCTTGACCTTGCAGCGAGCGGCCCCGCGCACGGTGACGTCGCCGGATCCCATGATGTTGGCGCGCACCTCACCGTCCGAAGCGAAGGTCGCACTACCCGAACCGGCGATCGAGACTTCGGCCTTGTCGGCCTTGAGCTCGCCCATATTGGCGTTGCCGCTGCCAGCGAGCGAGATTTCGAGGTCCCGCACGGTGCCGGCGGCACGCACGTCGCCCGATCCGGCGATCGACACCTCGAGGCTGTCGACCGCGATCGCCGGGGCCTCGACACTTCCCGAGCCGCCGATGGAGATCTCGGCATCCTTCGCCAGCGCGCTGGTGTGGACGATGCCGCTGCCGCCGACGACGATCTCGCGCGGCGCCGGCATGGTGACGTTGACGGTGACGATGCCGCCGCCGTCGTTTCCGCCGCCTTTGCGCAATACGCCGAGGGAATCGCCGTCGAGCACGAAGCGCATACGCTCCTTGTCGGCGTCGCCGCCTTCAAGCTCGATCTTCAGAGCATCGCCGGCAGTCACCCGCACGGTGTCGCCGCCCATCAGCAGCAGCTTGCGCGGCGCCTTGCCCGACAGGTCCAGCTCGGCCAGCGGCTTGCCCTTCTCGCCACCGATGTTCACTTCGCGGTCGCATCCGCTCATCATGCCAGCACATGCCGCCACTGCCACCATGGGCACGACCATCTTGAGGAATTTCTCGAATTTCATCGCTACGACTCCTCGCTATAGAGTGTTAGCGACATAATACACCACAGCAGCGGGTTCAAGCCAGTCAAATGAAAAGGACCGTTCCCCGCGGGGAACGGCCCTTCGAATGCGGTGGACGCCGGGGTCAGGCGTCTTCGGCGGTGTCGTAATATTTCGGTGCGTGCTCATTGAGCACCGCGAGGATTTTCTTGAGCGCGGCCGGCTCGTCCGTCTTCTCCATCGCCGCAAGCTCGCGAGCAAGGCGACTCGAGGCGGCTTCGAAGATCTGGCGCTCGGAATAGCTTTGCTCGGGCTGGTCCTCAGGGCGGAACAGGTCGCGAGTAACTTCGGCGATCGACACCAGGTCGCCCGAGTTGATCTTGGCTTCGTATTCCTGCGCGCGGCGCGACCACATCGTACGCTTCACGCGGGGCTTGCCGGTCAGCGTCTGCATCGCTTCCTTGAGCGTCTTGTCGCTCGACAGCTTGCGCATGCCGATCGCCTCGACCTTGTTGACCGGCACTCGCAGAGTCATCCGTTCCTTCTCGAAGCGCAGCACATAAAGCTCGAGCTGCATGCCGGCAATTTCCTGCTCGAGCAGTTCGACCACACGGCCGACGCCGTGCTTGGGATAAACAACGTAGTCACCGACGGTGAAGGCGTGCGCTTTAAGGGCGGTCATCGAGTACCTTTCTTTCGCGTGGCAGGGTGCGCAGCGGTCTAAAGCATCACAGGCCGCGCGATGGATCGGCGGCTGCGGAATGGCTCAAAACCGTGAGCTTGAGGGGGCCCTGCCTTTCCTGCTGGCGACTCCGGCGCCGCGGGCGGGGGAGTTTCGCGCTATCATATAGCAGATTGGCAACAAAATTGCCAGAGGCGCGAATTTTCGGGATTGGGACGGGTGATCGGCGCGTCAGGAGGGCCGCCCCTGCAGCGCATCCGGCTCTTCGGGATGCGCCCGGAATTCCGCGGCGAGTGAGATCCGCTCGAGCACCTGCCGGGCGTCCTGGCGGCTTTTCGGGCTCACGGTCGTGTCGCGAGACGTGGTCAGGTCATCCAGCAACGCCCGCAGCACTTGCGACAGTTCGTCGAGCAGGCGGGTCTGGACGCGATTGGCCGCTTCGGCGCGTTCGACGCGTTCATACAATCCGCCGACTTTGGATGAGGTCAACATGCCGCCAAGCAGCAGTCCGGCCGTGCACCCTGCCACCGCGACGATAACCAAAGTTAGGATCGATACAAACATGAAAGATCGCCCCCCGCGACGATCGCGGAGCAATCTTAATGCATATTAACCTATCGGACAACCTAAACGAATTGAGTAGGCAAATCCGCTTAGTCGCCTTGGCCGGGATCGGGCGAAAAATACTTTTCGAACTTCCCTTCCTGGCCCTTGTGTTCGTCGGCATCTGCCGGAGGTTCGCGCGAAGAAGTGATATTAGGCCATTCAGCCGAATATTTGGCGTTTAGTTCGAGCCACTGCTCGAGGCCGCCTTCGGTATCGGGCAAAATAGCCTCGGCCGGGCATTCCGGCTCACACACACCGCAATCGATGCATTCCGACGGGTTGATGACGAGCATGTTCTCGCCTTCGTAGAAGCAGTCGACCGGACAGACTTCGACGCAGTCCATGTACTTGCAGCGGATGCAGGCATCGGTCACGACATAGGTCATTGGCGCGTCTTTCTTTCGGGTCCTTGCGGTTCGCCGCCTGCTAGTGCCGACTGTCCGCCACCGTCAAGCACGCGATAGCAGCTTTGTGCTTCCGCGGCCGGTCCGCGCCGTGCGGGAAGCGCCAGGAGCTCGATTACCAGCACCTTTTGCGCCAGCGGCAGAGTGAGCACGTCGCCCGCCGCCACGGACAGGTCCTGCCGTTCGGCCCGCCTGCCGTTGCGGCGGATGTGTCCTTCGGCGATCCAGGCCTGCGCGCGGGTACGGGTGCGCGCGAGGCGCAGGAACCACAGCAGCTTGTCGAGCCTCACCGCACCAGCTCGGCCAGCGCCGCGAACGCGCCGGTGGCTTGGCGCGGGTGCGGGGTGCCGCGATCCGGCTGGCGGTCCTTGCGCGGCGGGCGCCAGCTCCATTTCTCGGGCGCGGGCGGGCCGAACGCGCCGTCGGGTAACTTGCGCGCCTCCAGCGGGCGGAAGCCTGCGTCGCGCATCAGGGCGCGGAAGTTCTTGTCACCGAGGCCCATCGAGGTTCCCAGCGCGCGATCGACCACGAACGGTTTACGTCCGTTCTCGCGCTTGTCGTGTGCGGCGCGGAACAGCTTTTCCGCCATATCGATCCGTACCGCCTGGTTGCCCGCGCGGCGATAACCGGCCGGCAGCTGCCTGCCGCCGGCGATCACCGCTTGCATGCCTTCGTTGAGCAGGCGGCGGTCGAGCCCGATCACCCGGAACGCCTTGCGTGCCGCCGGTTTGAGCAAGGCCGGGGCGAACACGTCGAGCGTGCCGATCGTCACCCCCAGCTTGCGCAGCAGCGGCCGGCCTTCGGGTGGGACATGGACCAGCCCTGCGTGCTCGCGCGCGACCAAGCCGTGCCCGGCAACCAGCGTCAGCAGCAGGGCGCGCACTTCGCTTCCCGTCGCCTTGTCGCGCGCCGCTTCCTCGAGCGCGCGCAGGGGTGAGAGCGGGGCAAGTTGTGCCGCGAGCCAGCGATCGAGTCCCTCGGCCATCCGCGTACGCCGCGCCGGTTCGAGCATGCGCAGCTCCTTGGCGAGCTCGATCTTGGGGGCGCTCGTCAGCGGACCCGGGAGCAGTCGCGCAATCTCGCGTCCCTCGCGCACGATCGCTCCGTTTTCGAGCGCGAGCGTACCCAGCTCGCGCGCGACCAGCGCATCGGCCTGCTGGGCGAGCAGCTTGGGCATGTGCCGTTCGGCGGCGGCGAGCATCAGCTTGCGATCCTCGTGGCCAGCATTGACATCGACCACGAAGCGGAAGCCTTCGAGGTGGCCGATCGGATGATCCTCGACCGTGACCACGCCGCTCTCGTCGAGCGCCACTCGCAGCAGGTCGGCGTCCTTGCCCATCGTCTTGAGCAGCACCGCGGTGCGACGGTTGACGAAGCGCTCGGTCAGCCGCTTGTGCAGCGCGTCCGACAGCCGCGCTTCGGCGGCGCGGGCGCGCTCACCCATTTCATCGCGGGCGAGCACCCAGTCGGGCCGCTGGCAGATGTACGACCAGCTGCGCACCGAGGCGATCCGCCCCTGCAGCGTGTCGATATCGCCCTGCGGCTGGTCGAGCTCGGCGACGCGTGCGGCTACGAAATCGGCACCGATGTGGCCGTCCCGAAGGTCGCGCCATAGCCGGGCGACGAAGCGGGAGTGCATTTCCACGCCTTGCTGGCGGAAGTCCGGCAGCTGGCACGCTTCCCAGAAGCGCCGGACTTGTGCGGGGCTGTCGACCGTCGCCGCAACGTCGGGGTCTTCCGCCAGGCGCTTGAGCACCGCCAGGTCGATCGCCTCGGGCGCGGCGGCCAGCGCCGCATGCTCGGGCCGGGCTTCGAGGTCGCCGATGAGGGTTTCGATGCTGTCGAGCCGTGGCTCGGGTTCGCGCCAATAGAGCCGCGCTATCGGTGCGAAGCGGTGTTCCTCGATCGCGTAGACTTCTTCGTCGGTGAACTCCGAACTTCCGTGCATGCCGGAGAGCGTGCCGAAGGTGCCATCCTTGTGGTGCCGCCCCGCGCGCCCGGCAATCTGTGCCATCTCCGCCGGGGTCAGCCGCCGCCGGCTGCGCCCGTCGAACTTGGCCAGGCTAGCGAAAGCGACGTGGGCCAGGTCGAGGTTGAGGCCCATGCCGATCGCATCGGTGGCGACGATGTAATCGACTTCGCCCGACTGGAACAATTCGACCTGGCGGTTGCGTGTCTCGGGGCTGAGCGCGCCCATCACCACTGCCGCGCCGCCGCGGAACCGGCGCAACATCTCGCCCAGCGCATAGACCTGCTCGGTCGAGAAGCCGACGATCGCCGAGCGCGGAGGCAGGCGTGAGAGCTTGGCGGTGCCCGAATGCTTCAGGGTCGAGAAACGCGGGCGGGTGGTGATCTCGGCCCTGGGGATCAGCGCCTTGACCATCGGCTCGAGCGTCGCCGAACCGAGCAGCATCGTCTCCTCGCGCCCGCGCGCGTTGAGCAGCCTGTCGGTAAAGATGTGCCCGCGCTCGCGGTCGGCGGCGAGCTGCGCCTCGTCGAGCGCGACGAACGCCAGGTCGCCGCCGTCTCTCGGCATCGCTTCGGCGGTGCACAGGAAGTAGCGCGCGTCCTTGGGCTGGATGCGCTGCTCGCCGGTGATCAGCGCCACCTGGCTCTCACCCTTGATCGCGCAGACCTTGTCGTAAACCTCACGCGCCAGCAGCCGCAGCGGGAAGCCGATCGCGCCGCTCGAATGACCGCACAGCCGCTCGATCGCGAGGTGGGTCTTGCCGGTGTTGGTCGGGCCGAGAACCGCCTTGACGGTGCCGGATTCGCGCGCGCTCACGAAAACAGTGTGGGCTTCCAACGACCTATCCGCAACCTCCCGGCGGCATAAGTGCACGGCCTGCCGCGTCAGAGAGTCGGCTGGCCCGAAATTAGGCGGGCCTTAACTTTAATCGCGCATGGGCATCTGACAGGAAGCCAGCGGGATGGTCGCGCTCCCCTTTCGAGCCGCTCGAAATGGCTGCGCGCCACTGGAGGACGAGTTTGTTCACTCCTCGCGACGGGGATTCGATACTGGACGGCGGCGGTGCGCACGCGGGCGCGCTGCACCTGTCGCTATCGCTCGCGCTCGATCCGGGCGACTTCGCCGAGCCGGTTCGCTTCATCCGCCGCCCCACGATCGCCGACCGGCTCCTCGAATGGCGCGGCCAGGCCGAGGAAGCGCAAGTCCGGCTGTTCCGCCGCATCGAACAGGCCGATATCGCCCCGGATCTCGCGCAAGACATTGGCAGCGCGCGCTGGTTCCGCGGCGCGGCAACGCTGTTGGGCCTCAGTGCCTTAGCGCTCGCCTTCTGGCCCGATTTCGCCCCGCTCGAAGCCGCGCAGCCGGTCAAGCTCGAAGCCGCGCAGCGCGACGAATTCCGCAGCCAGATGATCATGCCTCTCGCGCTGGGCGCGGATAGCGGCCGCCACATGGGCGCAACCAGCGAAGTGGTGCCCCTCAAGGCCGCTCCCGAGCGCCCGCGCATCGAGATGGTGGCGACGCTTGCACAAGGCGACAGCTTCGGCCGCATGCTGGAGCGCGCCGGCGTCGGCAACGCCGAGGCGAGCCGGGTGGTAGACCTGATTTCGAACGCGATGCCGCTCGGCGACATTGCCGCCGGCACCAAGGTCGACATCGTGCTCGGCCGCCGCACCTCGCCGTCGACACCGCGCCCGATCGAATCGCTCAGCTTCCGTGCCCGCTTCGATCTCGATCTGGCGCTCGAACGGCGCGGCGGCGCGCTCGCGCTCGATCCGCGGCCGATCAAGGTCGATTCGACTCCGCTGCGTATCACTGGCCGGGTCGGCGATAGCCTCTACCGTTCGGCGCGCGCCGCCGGCGCGCCGCCCAAGGCGGTGCAGCAGTATCTGCGCACGCTCGGCCAGTACGTCGATCTCGATAGCGCGCTTGGCGCGAACGACCAGTTCGACCTGGTGGTGCAATACAAGCGCGCCGAAACCGGTGAGAGCGAAGTGGGGGACTTGCTCTACGCCGGCGTGACGCGCGGCGGAAAGCCGCGCACCCAGTTGATGAAATGGGGCAAGGACGGCCGCTTCTATGAAGCTTCGGGCGTCGGCGAGCAGCGCTCCGGACTGGTCGCGCCGGTCGCCAGCCGCGGCATCTCCTCGAACTACGGCCGCCGCCGCCATCCGATCCTCGGGTACAGCCGCATGCACGCCGGGATCGACTTCCGCGCCAGCTACGGCCAGCCGATCTATGCAGTGCAGGACGGTACCGTGCAGTTCGCCGGCCGCCACGGCGGGCACGGCAACTTCGTCAAGCTGGCGCATGGCGGCGGGCTCGGCACCGGCTATGCGCACATGAGCCGTATCGCCGTGCGGCCCGGCCAGCATGTCAGCCGCGGGCAGGTGATCGGCTACGTTGGCTCGACCGGGCTCTCGACCGGTCCGCATCTCCACTACGAAATGTACAAGAACGGCAAGACGGTGAACCCGAGCAGCGTCCAGTTCGTCAACCGAGCGCAGCTTGCGGGTGGCGAGCTGGCGAGCTTCAAGGCCCAGCTCGGGAAGCTGCAGCACATTGCACCCGGCGCGGCGCTGTCGCGGCTCGCTCCCGAACATGCCGCCACGGCTGAGCCGGTGCGCGAGATCGACCGCGTCGATCGCCCCAAGTCGATCGGCTGACGCCGCGGCAATTGCGGTAAGTCGGGAATTACGGCAGGAGGCGCGCCGATGAGCCGCCCTACTTCTTCCTACCCCGCGCTGCGCATGCGCCGCACCCGCGTCGCCGGGTGGAGCCGCGCGCTCCACCGTGAAACGGTACTGACCCCGGCAGACCTGATATGGCCGCTGTTCGTCACCGAAGGCTCGGGAATCGAGCAACCGGTCGCGTCCCTGCCGGGCGTATCGCGCTGGTCTGTCGATGGGATCGCCGCGCGGGCGAAGGAAGCCGTTGCGCTTGGCATCCCGTGCCTGGCGCTGTTCCCCAACACGCCGGCTGCCAGGCGCTCGGACGATGGCGCGGAAGCGCTCTCGCCGGACAATCTCATGTGCCGCGCGATCAAAGCTATCCGCGATGCATGCGGCGATGACATCGGCGTGCTCACCGACGTCGCGCTCGATCCCTATACCAGCCACGGCCAGGACGGGCTGATCGACGCTGATGGCTACGTGATCAACGACGATACCGTCGCCATGCTCGTGGATCAGGCGATCAACCAGGCCGAGGCCGGGGCCGACATCATCGCCCCGTCGGACATGATGGACGGGCGGGTGAAGGCGATCCGCATGGCGCTGGAGATGGGCGGCCACGTCAACGTCCAGATCATGGCCTATGCCGCGAAATACGCCTCGGCGTTCTACGGCCCGTTCCGCGATGCCGTCGGTTCCTCGGGCGTGCTCAAGGGCGACAAGAAGAGCTACCAGATGGACCCCGCGAATAGCGAGGAAGCGCTGCGCGAGGTTGCGCTCGACATCGCCGAGGGGGCGGACAGCGTGATGGTCAAGCCGGGCCTGCCCTATCTCGACATCGTCCGCCGGGTGAAGGAGCGGTTCGAAGTGCCGGTGTTCGCCTATCAGGTGAGCGGCGAGTACGCGATGCTCGAAGCCGCCGCGGCCGTCGGCGCGGGGGACCGTGAGGCGCTGGTGCTCGAGACGCTGACCGCGTTCAAGCGCGCGGGCTGTTCTGGCGTGCTGACCTATCACGCGCCGCTCGCCGCCAGACTGCTGAATGGCTGAGGCGGAAGGCCAGGTCGTCGTCGAGACCGGGCGGCTGGTATTGCGCCGCGAACTGCCGGGCGATCTGGCGATCTGGCTCGCGCACATGAACACCCCTGAGGTGATGGAGTGCACCGGCGGGGTAAAGACCGTCGACGAGATCAAGGACAGCTTCGCGAAGATGGCTACAGCTGCCGACGCGGGTGAGCCGACGTTCCATTTCGTGGCGCTGAGGCCAGGTGGCCCGCTGATCGGCAAGTGCGGCCTCTCCCCCATCGACAGCGCGGTGGCGCCCGACGAGCTCAGGGGCGCGGTGCAGGTCGGCTGGTCGCTGCGCGCCGACTGCTGGGGCAAGGGCTATGCCCGCGAAGCCGCGCAAGCCGCGTTCGTGCTCGCTTTCGAGCATTTCGGCCTGGCGCGGATCTACGCGCAGACATCCGGGCGTAACGCCGCGTCATGGGGCCTGATGGAGCGGCTCGGTATGCGCCGGCGCGCCGATCTCGATTATCCCGATCCCGAATATCCACCCGAGGACAACCCGACGATGGTCTACGCGATCACGCGCGACGAATGGCAGGCAAAGCGATGACGAGCGAACGTTTCCCCGGCGCGACCATCCTGCCGCTCCATGGCAAGGCGCCGCGAATTCACGAGACCGCGTTTGTCGCCCCCGGGTGCCGCATCATCGGCGACGTCGAGATCGGGCCGGAAGCGAGCGTGTGGTACAACTGCGTAATCCGCGCCGACGTGAACCGAATCGTGATCGGCGCGCGCACCAACGTGCAGGATGGCACGGTGATCCATTGCGAGAGCCCGTCGCCATCGCATCCCGATGGCTTCCCGACCCTGATCGGCGACGACGTGCTGATCGGCCACATGGCGATGGTCCACGGCTGCGTGCTGGAGGACCGCGCGTTCGTCGGCCTCGGTGCGATCGTCATGGACGGCTGCCGCATCGGCCCGAACGCGATGCTTGGGGCAGGGGCGATGCTGACTTCGGGCAAGACGATGGCTGCGGGGGAGTTGTGGGTCGGCCGTCCGGCAAAGCTGGTGCGCGAACTGCCCGAAACGGCGATCGAAGGGATGCACGCGGGGGTTTCGCACTATGTCGAGAACGCCCGGCATCATGCCGCCGCCCTTAATGGCCAGACCGAAAGCTGATCTTCCGCCCGCGCAGGCCGTCCGCGCCCTGGCCGACGGGGAAGGGCGGCTGGCGCTGCGCGTCACGCCGGGCGCGCGCTCCGAAAGCATCGCGATCGAGGATGGGCGGCTGCTGGTGAAAGTCCGCGCCAAGCCGCAAGACGGTGCGGCCAACGCAGCGGTGCTTACGCTGCTTGCCGAGGCCTTGGGGATTGCGACGTCAAGGCTTCGCTTGTTGCGCGGCGCGACTTCCCGCGAGAAGCTGGTCGGGATTGAAGATTAGGGCTCGGGTGGGCGCCAGGGGTCGGCCCGCAACCGGTTTTCTCGCAGCTTGAGTGCCAGCCCCACCGCAACGCCCACCCCGATTGCCACGGGAAGGCTGGCGAGAACCGTCAGTAGCAGGGTCAACACCAACAGGATGCGCTGGCTCACAGGCGCGGCCCAGTAGAGCTTCCACTTGTGCGGTTCGCTCATGTTCCAGGCGGTCATCATCAGTAGCGCCGCAAGCGCCGGCATTGCGAGGTAACCGGCGAGCGGCGCGGCCACGAGCAGGACCAGCAGAATTACCAACGCATGGACTATGCCGGCGACCGGCGTCTTGCCCCCCGCCCGCACGTTGGTCGCGGTGCGGGCGATCGCCCCGGTCGCCGGCAGACCGCCGAATAGCGCCGAGCCGACGTTCGCCACGCCCTGGGCGAGTACTTCGGCGTTCGGCCGGTGGTGTCCACCGATCATCCGGTCTGCAACCATTGCCGAGAGGAGTGATTCGATCGCCGCGAGAAAGGCGATGGTGAAGGCCGAAGGCATCAATTCGGCGATGCGCGATCCGGTCACGACTGGAAACGATGGCATCGGCAATCCACGCGGAAGATCACCGTATTGCGACGCGATCGTCGCGACCGGAAGCACGAGCGCCGCGGCCATGACCGAAACCAGCACTGTTCCCAATAGCTGATCGGGCCCGCGGGGCAGCAGCCTGCGGACCGCGACGATCGCGATCAGCGTGCCTGCGCCGGCGGCCAGCGCCACCCAGTTGGCTGATGCCCTTGCATCCCACAGCACCGCCATCTTGGGCAGGAAATCGGCCGGCAGATTGTCCACCTGAATTCCGACGAAATCCTTGAGCTGGCTTGCGGCAATGACGATCGCGATGCCGATGGTGAAACCGTTGACCACCGCCTCCGGCACATAGGCGATCAGGTTGCCCACCCGCAGCAGGCCGGCAACGACAAGGATAACGCCCGCCATCAGCGTCGCCAGCACCAGTCCGTCGTAGCCGTGCTGGGCGATGACCGCATAAACCACCACTATGAACGCGCCGGTCGGTCCGCCGATCTGCACACGGCTGCCCCCGAGCGCCGAGATCAGGAACCCCGCGACGACCGCCGTAACCAGCCCCTGGGCCGGCGGAGCGCCCGAGGCGATGGCAATGGCGATGCTGAGCGGCATCGCGACCAGCGCGACGCTGACTCCGGCGAACAAGTCCCCCACGAACAGTCGCGGCGTATAGTCCGGAAGTGTCGTTAGCAGTTTGGGTTTCACCGCCCGTGCAATAGGACCGCGCACCGTGGCAGTGCAACATTCGTCAATCGCGGATCAGAGCTTGTAACGCTTCGATTCGGTCGGCCTCGTGCGCAGGCTTGTCCCAGCGGATGCGGTGGATGCGCGGAAACCGCATCGCGAGGCCCGACTTGTGGCGCTTGCTGCCATGGACGCTGTCGAACGCGACTTCGAACACCAGGCTTTTGTCAGTCTCCCGCACCGGGCCAAAGCGGTTGACGGTGTGGTTGCGGACATAGCGGTCGAGTTGCTTCAGCTCCTCGTCGGTGAAGCCGAAGTAGGCCTTGCCCACGGGGAGCAGTTCGGCGCCCTTGTCGGGATCGCCGTCCCAGCACCCGAAGGTGTAGTCCGAATAGAACGAGCTGCGCTTGCCGCTGCCGCGCTGGGCGTACATCAGTACGCAGTCGATCAGCAGCGGGTCGCGCTTCCATTTGTACCACAAACCGGTGCGGCGGCCGGCGATGTAGGGCGAATCGCGGCGCTTGAGCATCAACCCCTCGATCGCGTCGTCGCGCGCCCCTTCGCGGATCTTGCCGAGTTCGGCGAAGTCGGCGGCTTCGACCACTTGCGAAAGGTCGAACCGCTCGGCGGGGAGGCGCGGCATCAGCGCTTCGAGCCGCGCCCGGCGTTCGCTCCATGGCAATTCGCGCAGATCCTCGCCGTCGAGGATCAGCACGTCGTAGAGCCGCACGAATGCGGGATATTCGGCGAGCATCTTGGCCGAGACGGTCTTGCGGCCGAGGCGCTGCTGGAGCGCGTTGAAGCTTGCTGCGCCGCCGGCTTCGCCGCCCTGATGGCTTCCGCGCACCAGCAATTCGCCGTCGAGTACCGCGGGGATCGCCAGCGCCCTGGCCATCTCGGGAAAAGTGCCCGTGACATCATCGCCCGAGCGCGAATAGACTTTGGTTTCGCCGCCCAGGTGCACGAGCTGGACGCGGATGCCGTCCCACTTCCACTCGGCCGCATAGTCCGCAAGATCGACCTCCCCGTCCTCCAGCGGATGGGCGAGCATGAACGGGCGGAACAGCGGCAGCTCGCTGTTGTCGGGCGGCAGCGCGCCCTCGGCTGCCCAGGCGAACAGCGGCTCGTAGGGCGGGGCCAGTCCGTGCCAGTATTCCTCGACATCCTCGACCGAGACTTCAAACGCCTGCGCGAACGCGACCTTGGCGAGCCGCGCGGAAATGCCGATCCGCATCGCCCCGGTGGCAAGCTTGAGAAGCGCGTAGCGGCCCGAGGGATCGAGCCGGTCGAGCAGCCGGGGCAGCTCACTCAGCACACTTGCCCGGGTCATCCCGGCGAGCGTCTCGACCGCCTCGCTGACCGTGGGCGGCGGCATGACGCCGCCAGTGGGCTCGGGCCACAGCAGACTCGCGGTCTCGGCCGTGTCGCCGACGAAATCGCGCGACAAGGCCCAGAGTATCGGATCGACCCGTTCGGACAGCAGGTTGCGCACGGTCGAGCTCTTGACCGCGGAGAAGTTCAGCCCGTCGGTCAGCGCGGCGAGCGCCCAGCCGCGATCGGGATCGGGCGTCTCGCGCAAGTAGTGCGCGATCAGCGCCAGCTTGGCGTTGCGGCTGGATGTGTAGACCAACCGATCGACGAGGGCGGCGAATCTTTGCATCCCTAGACCCCCTCGCACTGGGCCTGTCGAAGCACCGCTTTTTCCTGGATGTGGCGCTCGAAGAATGGGCGGCCCTTCGACAGGCCAAGGGCGAGCGGGAGGAACGTTTCAATCATCTTCGTCCTCATAACCCACCAGCGCCAGCGCGCGGGCACGGCGCTGATGGAGCTGGCACCAGCGCAGCAACGCTTCCTCGCGGCCGTGGGTGATCCAGGTCTCGGCCGGGTCCACATCTTCGATCGTACGGGTGAGCTCGCCCCAGTCGGCGTGATCGGAGATCACCAGCGGCAGCTCGACCTGGCGCTGGCGGGCGCGCTGGCGCACGCGCATCCAGCCGCTCGCCATTGCGGTGATCGGATCGGGAAGGCGGCGGCTCCAGCGGTCGTTGAGCGCAGAGGGCGGGCACAGCACTACCGCGCCGCGCATGTCGTCTTTCTTGTAATCCGACACGAGGCGCAGTTCGCCGAGATCGACGCCGTGTTCCTCGTAGAGACGGCACATTCGTTCAAGCGCCCCGTGGAGATAGATCGGCGCGGTGTGACCCGCGAGGCGCAGCTCGGCGATCACGCGTTGCGCCTTGCCGAGCGCGTAGGCGCCGACCAGCACGCAGCGATCGGGTTCGGCTGCAATCGCATCGAGCAGCTTGCCGATCTCCTCGCCGATCGGCGGATGGCAGAACACCGGCAGGCCGAAGGTCGCTTCGGTGATGAAGATATCGCACGGGGTGACTTCGAACGGGGGGCAGGTCGGGTCCGGGCGGCGTTTGTAGTCGCCGGTGACGATCACTCGTTCGCCGGCATGTTCGAGCAGGATCTGCGCCGAGCCGAGCACATGCCCGGCGGGGATATACGTCGCAGTTACGCCGCCGTTGAGCTTGACGACCTCACCATACTCGACCGGCCGGGCGCCTTCGCGCGTCTGATAGCGAAGCTCCATGATCGCCAGCGTTGCCGGTGTGGCGACAGTCTCTCCGTGCCCGCCGCGCGCATGGTCCGAATGGCCGTGGGTGACGAGCGCACGGTCCACCGGGCGCGAAGGGTCGATCCACGCGTCCGCAGGCATCACGTGGATGCCCCACGGCTCTGGCCTGATCCAGGAGAAGTCGGCGCGCATCGCCGGGGTAGAACGGCGTGCCCCCTTGCTGGGTTTCATCGCCCCTATGTAAGCCGCGATGCGGCCGCTGTCGCGCCCGCGGCTATTTGGCGATGCGGCCGGCGCCGTAACGGTAGACGAGCTCGCCGCCGAGCCAGCCGCCGAAGGCGAGTATGAGTGCGCTGGCGAGGCAAACCGCGATGCTCGCCCCCGAAGGCTCGGACGAGCCGGTCAACGTCTCGCGCCGCAAGTAGAGCGCGACCGCGTAGCCGAGCCAGGCGAGCCCGACCGTGCCCATATGCCGCAGCGCGTGGGGCACGATCGTCTCGTCAAGCCGGGCGAAGTCGTACAACCCGGCGGCCATCGCCCCGAGCCCGCCGAGCAGCCCCGCCGCGATCAGCAGCGCGGAGAACGGCGGGTTCGACCAGATCCCCGCGAGATGGAGCAGGTCCGCGGCGGATGCGCTCAGCAGCAGGCCGAGCGGGAAATGCACTACCGCCGGGTGGATCGGATGCGCGGTCATCAGAACAGCGCGAACGCGCCGCCCGCGAGCAGCACGAAACCGATCACCGCCACGCTCGCATGCACCAGCACCACCGCCCGCGGCCCCGGCACCTTGCGCAGGTGGTACGACGCCAGGAAGAAGCCGCCAAGCGCGGCGACCAGCAGCAGGATCAGCGCCAGCGGCGTGTTACCCGGAACGTCGCCGCTACCCAGCACGACCAGCAACGTGAGCACGAGGCCCGTGGCTCCGAGCGCGGCGTGCAGCAGCGACACCGGCCATGGCGCCAGCCGCCCGCGCAGCACGTAGCTCGCGAGGACCAGGCCTCCGAGCGCTGCTATTGCGAAAATCAAAACAGCCCATTGCAGCATCATTGTTTCTCCCTGTTGCGGCGCGACAATGTGCCGCACCACGCGCTTTGTCAATATACATGATTACAAAGTTGCAAAAGCCTTGATTCCGCTTAGGGTTAGGCGATGGAGCCCCGGTCCGAATCGTCGCCGCGAACGCGGGAACGCATTCTCACGCTGCTGCTTCACGCGCCCGAGCCGCTCTCGTCTCCGGCGCTCGCGACGCGACTCGGCATTTCACGCAACGCCACTCACCAGCACCTCAGCGCGCTTGAGCGCGACGGGCTGGTGGAGCGCGCGTCCCAGATCTCGACCAGAGGTCGGCCATCGCAAGGATTCCGCCTGAGCCGGGCTGGCGAGGCGATGTTTCCGCGCCAATACGCGCTACTCGCACGCAAGCTGATCGTGGAGCTTGCCCGGCGGCTGGGGCCCGAAGCGCTTCCCGCGACATTGGCGGCGATCGGCGAGGAGCTCGCCCGCGAACTCACGCCGCGCCTCGGCGACGACGCGCAGCTTCCCTCAATCGCGGAACTGATGCGCGAGCTTGGCTACGAGGCGCACATCGGCGACGCGCCCGACGAGATCGAGGCGCACAATTGCGTGTTCCACGATCTTGCGATGCGCGACCAGGCGATCTGCGCGCTCGATCTGGCGCTGCTCGGCACGCTATCGGGCCGCGCGGTCGAGCATCGCAGTTGCATGGCGCGCGGCGACCGGTCCTGCCGCTTCGCGTTCGGCACGGCGGCTGAGTCGCCCGGCGCGCGTTAGTCGCCGCGCCTAGTCCCCGCCGGCCGCCTGTGCCTTAGTCCACGCTTTCCATTCGGCGATCGCGGGATCGTAGCGCAGCAGCTTGCCGCCGGGATCGAGCACGTAATGCACCCCGGTCTCGCCGAGGCTGACTTCGCCGCTTCCGCCGGTCATCGGCACGGTCACCATCTGTCCGCCTATCTCGACATCGACCGGCAGCGGGAACGCAGCCCCACTCTCAACCTGCCAGTGCAGCCGCAGTGTCGCACCCTCGCGCGTCGCCTCGAGCTTCGGCAACGCGGCCTGTTGCAGGTAGGCGTCGAAGAACCACGCCCAGTCCTTGCCTGTCACCTGCTCGACGATCTGCCGGAAATCCTTGCTGGTGCGCAGGACTGGCGTGAAATTGCCCGGCCGCGGATCGTCGCGGCCGTAAACGAACAGCCGCAGGCACTGTTCGAACGCCGCGTCGCCGATCTGCTCGCGCAGCGTGTGCAGGATCCACGAGCCCTTGTAGTAGATGTCGCCGCCCCAGCCGCTTTCCTCGTCGCCGTAGTCCGGTTTCGGTGCGCCCGGCGCCGGCACCAGCGGCACCTTGCTGACGATCTTCTTGCGGCTCTCCCACAGGGCAGCGTGATAGGCGAGTTCGCCCGCCTTCCACCGCAAGTAGAGCGGCTGCATGTAGCTGCCGAAGCCCTCGTGCAGCCACATCTCCTCGTCCAGACGGTTGGTTTCCTGGTTAGCGAACCATTCGTGGCTGAATTCGTGCTGCAGCAACCAGTCGTAGCCTTCAGGCGCCGGCTTGAAGTGGTTGCCGTAGGCGTTGATCGTCTGGTGCTCCATGCCCAGGTGCGGCGTCTCGGCAATCCCGGCCTTTTCGTCGCCAAACGGATAGGGGCCGACGGCGCTCTCGAAGAAATCGAGGTAGTCGGCAAGCTCGCCGAGCAGCTTGTTTGCCCCTTCGGCGTGGCCGGGAAGGTGCCAGAACATCAGCGGGATCGTGTTGCCGAAGCGGCTCGCATAACCGCGCGACGCCACTTCGTAGGGTCCGACCTGGATCGTGACGCCATAGTTGTTTGGATATTTCGCCTGCCACCGCCAGGTGGTCCAGCCGCGGTTGTGCTCCTCACCGACAAGCTTGCCGTTGCCGGCCTCGACGAGCGGCTCCGGCACCGTCACCGCGAAATCGAGCAGGGCGATCTTGCTCAGCGGGTTGTCGATGCACGGCCAGAACATGTCGCAGCCCTCGCCCTGCACCGCGCTGGCGATCCACGGCTGGCCCTGTTCGGTCTTGGCCCAGACGAAGCCGCCGTCCCACGGCGCGTTGGCGGCGACGAACGGCACGCCCGCCCAGGTGATCGCGACTTCCGCTTCGGCCTTCGTGGCGAGCGGCGTCGGCAGGTCGATCGTCAGCAGCCCGCCGTCGTTATGCCAGCGCCCGTTCGCCAGCGCCGTGCCGTCCACCGAGACTTGCGAAATGCGATAGCGCGGATCGAGATCGAACTGCGCCTGGGCGAGCGGCGCCTTCGCGCGGATGCGATAGCGCGCCTCGCCCGAGATGCGCTTCTTCGCCGGATCGACCCTGATCGACAGCGCCAGGTAAGGCAGTGCCGTCGCTTGCTGCGCCTCGGTGAGCGGCAGCCCGGTCTGCTTGGTGCGTTCCGCCAGCGGCGTCTGCCTCGCCAACGCCGCCGGCGCATGAAGCGCCAGCAGCACGGCGGAAACGAACGGCAACAGGCGCATGGCAGCCTCCCCAGCTTCCCGCCGGAACAGGCCGGTGCACTTCACGCGTCCTTACTTTTCTTCGTCGGCCGCCCGCGAGGGCTTCTTGGCCGCCTTCGCCTTGGCCTTCTTCGGCTTGACCACCTTGGGCGGGGCGGGCGTGAGCTCGAACGACATCTTGTCGTCCTTCACGCTCACGTGCACTTCGCCGCCCTGGGCGAGCTTGCCAAACAGCAGCTCCTCGGCGAGCGGCTGCTTGACCTTCTCCTGGATCAGCCGCGCCATCGGGCGCGCACCGTAGAGCCGGTCGTAGCCGCGCTTGCCGAGCCACTGGCGCGCGTCACCATCGAACTGGATGTGGACGTTCTGCTCCGCCAGCTGCAGCTCGAGCTGGAGGATGAACTTGTCGACCACCCGGCTGACGGTATCCTGGCCGAGGTAGGCGAACGGCACGATCGCATCGAGGCGGTTGCGGAACTCGGGGGTGAACATCTTCTTCACCGCCTCGTCGCTCGCATCCTCCTTGCTCACATTACCGAAGCCGATGCCTTGGCTGGCCATGTCCGCCGCGCCGGCATTGGTGGTCATGATCAGCACGACGTTGCGGAAATCGACCGTCTTCCCGTGATGATCGGTCAGCTTCCCGTGGTCCATCACCTGCAAGAGGATATTGAACAAGTCCGGATGCGCCTTCTCGATCTCGTCGAGC
>CAYNXB010000010.1:0-62514 GCA_964401045.1 uncultured Sphingomonadaceae bacterium
TCTGCCACTTGCGGTTGCTGTGAAGGAAATAGGCGACGTTGCGGAACTGCAGCGCGTCGGAGATGTCCCACTCCATGTCCGCGCTCAGGCGGCTGTCCTTGAAGTGCAGGATCGCATCGCCGACGTTGTAATTGTTGTGCCGGATCGAGGTATCGAGCTTCGAATCCACCAGCGGCGTGCCGAAGTACTTCTGCGGATGGACGTTGCCGTAATCGCCGCGGACCGTCAGGCTGAAGGTCTCGCTCGGCTGGAATTTCAGCGCGCCGGACAGCGCGAGGCTGTCGGAATCCCCGCGATCGACGTAGCCATCGGACTGGCGATAGCTGGCATCGGCGCGGAACCCGAGCGAGGGGCCGATCGGCCCGCCGACGCCGCCCGCAATATGCCAGGTGTCCTGAGAGCCGTAGCCAGCCTCGCCCTGGAACTCGAAGCGGTTCATGTTGGGTGACTTGGGCACCACGTTGATCGCCCCGCCCAGCGCGCCGTGGCCATAGAGCACCGACGCCGGGCCGCTGAGCACCTCCACCCGGTCGATGTTCCATGGATCGGTCGGGAAGCTGATCGAATCCGCCACCGGATAGAGCCGCACGCCGTCGTAAAGCTGCAGCACCGAAATGGCGCCGCCAAAGCCGCGCATGACATACGAGCTGTTGGCGTTGCCCGGATTGGACGAATTGGTCACGCCCGGCGCACGGGTCACCGCGGCCTGCACCGACTGGTCGCCCCGCGCGCGGATCGCGTCGCCGTCGAGGGTGGCGACGCTCGCGGGGGTCTCCAGAGGCGTCAGGCCCAGCCGGCTGCCAGTCTTGTCTTCCTGCGCGAGTTCGGACACGCGCTCGCCGGTGACGATGATCGAGTTGCGCGGGGCATCCGGGGCATCGTCCTCCGCCCCTGCCGAAGCCGGCGCGACCGCCACTGCGAGCATGAGCGCAGATGATGCGCCAAGGCGCGCCCTGATCGAATGCACAAAAGTCTCCCCTCAAGCGCCGCGAAGTTCGCGGTCCGTCGGGAGCGGCATCGACAAGCGGCGGGCTTGACGTAAGTTAATTACGGTAACGCGCGGCGTAACGTCACGTTACAGCCGGCGTCAGTCCATGTGGCGAACGCCGATCCGCAAGTAGTCCCAGCCCGTCACCAGGGTCAGCCCGGCGGCCGCCCACAGGCTGGCGAGCCCGACCGTCTTGACCCACGGGAATTCGAGCAGCCCACCGGCAAGGATCAGCGCGCCGAGCGCCACCATCTGGAATGTCGTCTTCCACTTGGCGAGACGGCTGACCGGGATCGACACCTGCACCCCGGCGAGAAATTCACGCAGGCCGGAAACGGCGATCTCGCGAATCAGGATCACCAGCGCGGCGATCACATGCCAGCCGTGGATATCCTCGTTGGCGGTGAGAATCAGCAGCACCGCCGCGACCATGATCTTGTCGGCGATCGGATCGAGGAAGATGCCGAGCCGTGACACCGTGCCGCTCGTCCGCGCGAGATAGCCGTCGAAGTAGTCGGTGATCCCCATCAGGCAGTAGAGCACGAAGGCGGCAAGGTAGGCCGCCTGCCACCCTGGCCACCACAGCAGCGCCACCAACGCCGGGACAGCGACGATCCGCGACAACGTGAGAAGGTTGGGCAGGCTCCACATTCTCGCCTGCCCTACTCGCTATCGCTGCCGGGCAAAAGTGGGAGCAGCACTTGTCCCGCCGCCCCGCACCGTTATGAGTGCGGCCCGAGGCAGCCGCCGCGAGGACCATGACCACTTCGACGCATCTCCTTGCGAGCAGGCGCTTCCTGCCCTTGTTCGCCACGCAGCTGCTCAACGCGTTCAACGACAACCTGTTCAAGAACGCGATGGTGCTGTTCGTCGTCTACAGCGTGTACAATTCGGAAGAAGCGGAGGCGCAGTTCAGCGCGATCGCCTCGGGCCTGTTCATTCTCCCGTTCTTCATCCTCTCCGCGCTCTCGGGCCAACTCGCGGACATGCGCGACAAGGCGAAGATCATCCGCTGGGTGAAGCTGGCCGAAATTTTCATCATGACCATCGGCGCCGCCGGCCTGGTGCTCGCCTGGCAGGGCATTCTCACGCAGGCGCTCGCGATCCCGCTGATGCTGGTCGCGCTCACCGCCATGGGGGTGCATTCGACCTTCTTCGGGCCGATCAAGTACGCGATCCTGCCGCAGCATCTGGCGAAGGATGAAGTGCTCGCCGGCACCGGGCTGGTCGAGGCGGGCACATATATCGCGGTTCTGTTCGGCACGATCCTGGCGGGCTGGATTCCGGTGGAGCTGGCCGCCGCGGGCGTGATGATCACCGCGGTGATCGGCTATATCGTCAGCCGGCAGGTGCCGCCCGCGCCGCCGCTGATCCCGGCCGAGCCGATTGACCGGCACCTGCTCCGCTCATCGATCCGGCTGGTGCGCGACACGATGCACCAGCGCGAGGTGTTCTACGCGATCCTTGCGATCAGCTTCTTCTGGACCATCGGCGCGGTGCTGTTCATCCAGTTCCCGCCGCTGGCCAAGAACGTGCTGCTGGCGAGCAAGGAAGTCGCGAGCCTGTTCCTGGTCACGTTTTCCATCGGCATCGCGATCGGATCGGTCTCGGTCAACGCGCTGCTGAAAGGCACCGTCTCGGCGCGGTTCGCGCCGGCTTCGGTGATCGCGATGGGGATCTTCGTGGGCGTGTTCTACGTCATCTGCCGCGTGTGGGAGCGCTCGATCACCGGGACCGAGCTGATGGACGTGCCGACCTTCCTGTCGCACCCGATGGCAGTTCTGGTGCTGATCACGTTGACGCTGATTGCCATCGCCGGCGGCATGTTCGTGGTGCCGCTTTACGCCTTTCTCACCACCAAGGTGCAGCCGAGCCAGGCGGCGCGCGCGGTGGCGGCGAACAACATCGTCAATTCGGGGGCGATGGTGGTCGGCTCGCTCCTCGCGGGCGGGCTGAGCGCGATCGGCGTGCCACTGGTCGAGCAAGTGCTGCTGAGTGCGGTGATGTGCCTGGTATCGGCCTGGCTGGGCCACCGGCTGCACCAGGCAGAGCTGGCCGCCTGCCGGGCGGGCTAGACCGTCAGGTCAGGCGATGAACGCCAGGACCGCGACGAAGCAGGCGAAGTAGGTCAGCGCGAAACCCTTGGCATCCTCCGCCAGCAGGCGACCCAGCGGCGGGCGCCCAACCGAGAGTACGTGCGGCGGCAGGCTGGCCCGGAACGGGTGCCGTGCTGATTCGGTGGTGAGAACGAGTGACCTGCGCATGGCCGCCGTTTTAACCCGATACTAACCATACGAAAGCCCCGCCCTGTGGATAGTTGCAAAGCGGGACAACAACGCTTTCGCCCACGGGCGGCAGTGCAAAAAATCCTGTCCTACAAGCGGCCTGGCGTGGCATGCCTGCGGAATGATCGCTGCCGTTCTCGCCGCCGCGCCCGTTCGCAATGTGTCACCCGGCGTCATTCGTCGTAACATACCGATTTTGCAGTCGAATTCGGCGAATTTGGAAGGTGACACTGTGTCACTTGTGTCATCTTTGCCGGTTCGGAGCAGGGCATGACCGGCCGCGCCGCGTCCTCCGCTGCCCGCCTGCTGGTCGAATGCCTCGCCGCGCAGGGCTGCGACCGCGTGTTCACCGTGCCCGGTGAGAGCTTTCTGCCCGTGCTCGACGCCTTGCTCGATGCGCCGATCCAGACCGTCGCCTGCCGTCAGGAAGGCGGGGCGGCATTCATGGCGTGCGCCGATGGGGCGATGACGGGGCGGCCGGGCGTCGCCTTCGTCACCCGCGGGCCGGGCGCAACCAACGCTTCTATCGGCCTTCATGTCGCATTCCAGGATTCGCAGCCGCTGGTGCTGTTCGTCGGTGACGTCGGCCGCACGATGCGCGATCGCGAGGGGTTCCAGGAGATGGACTTCGCCGCGTTCTTCGCGCCCGTTTCGAAGTGGGCCGCGCGGATCGACGATCCTGCGCGCATTCCCGAATACGTCGCCCGCGCTTTTGCCACGGCGATCTCCGGCCGTCCCGGCCCGGTGGTGCTCTCCCTGCCGGAGGACATGCTCTACGATCAGGTCGCCGGAGCATCCCCCCGCAAGCAGGTGCTGCGCCCGGCGCAGGCACCCTGCCCGGACGCGCTGGAGGCGATGGCGGCGCTGCTCGCAGATGCGGCTGCGCCGCTGGCAATCGTCGGTGGCGCAGGATGGAACGCCAAGGCGCGCGAATACTTCACCCAGTTCGCCGAGCGTATCGGCCTGCCGGTCGCGACCGCGTTCCGGCGGCAGGATGCGCTTCCGCCGTCCTCGGCGGTCTACGCGGGCAATCTCGGCTATGGGCCCAATCCCAGGCTCGCCGACCGGGTCAAGGCGGCCGACCTGCTGCTGGTGGTCGGCGCGCGTCTCGGGGAAGCGACCACCGATGGCTACACCCTGGTCACGCCGGCCCACCCCGGGCAGACGCTGATCCACGTCCATCCCGATCCGGAGGAGCTCAACCGCGTTTACGCCGCCGATCTCGCGATCTGCGCGGACATGGGCGAATTCGCCGAGAGCGCGGCGCTGTGGGATACGGGCGAGGTCATTCCGTTCGATGCCGGGGCCGAGGCGCACGCCGAATGGGAGGCATGGAACACCCCTGGCAGCGATGGCACCGAGCCCGACCTCGCCCGCTGCCTTGCCTTGCTGCGGGAGCAACTGCCTGCCGATACCATCGTGTGCAACGGCGCGGGCAACTTCTCCGGCTGGTGGCACCGATATTGGCGCTATGCCGGCTATCCGAGCCAGCTGGCTCCGACCTCGGGCGCAATGGGCTACGGTGTGCCGGCCTCAGTGGCCGCGGCGCTGCGTTTTCCAGAGCGCCAGGTGCTCGCGGTGGCGGGCGACGGCGATTTCCTGATGAACGGGCAGGAACTCGCGACTGCGGTGCAATACGGCTGCGACCTGCTGGCGATCGTGGTCGACAATTCGGCCTACGGCACGATTCGGATGCACCAGGAGCGCGAGTTTCCCGGCCGCGTATCGGCGACGGAACTCATCAATCCCGATTTCGCAGCGCTGGGCGCGGCATATGGCGGCTGGTCGGCGCGGGCGCAAACCACCGGACAATTCGCCGCCGCGCTCGCCGCGGCGCAGCAGCGCAAGGGCCTGCGCCTGATCCACCTCGTCAC
The DNA here is from genome assembly GCA_964401045.1 of uncultured Sphingomonadaceae bacterium. Taxonomy (GTDB): domain Bacteria; phylum Pseudomonadota; class Alphaproteobacteria; order Sphingomonadales; family Sphingomonadaceae; genus CAYNXB01. The sequence goes on from CAYNXB010000010.1 coordinate 5,148, forward strand.
CGGAATCGAGCGGCTCACAGCCGCCGGCGCCACGGTCAGCGGCTTGCGCGCGCGCACATGAAAAGGCCGCCCGAAGGCGGCCTTTGTGTGATGAGTCCGGCAATGCTCAGATCTTGTCGCCGAGCGCGCCTTTGACTTTGCCTTTGAGGTTCTGCCATTCGCCCTTGTCTTCCTGAGCCCGGCCTTCCTCGCGCTTTGCCGGGTTGTCCGACGTCTGCTTGATGTTGCCGGCCACTTCGTTGGCGATGCCTTTCGCCTTGTCCTTGAGTTCGCCCATCGTTCCTATCCTCGGGTATCCACGTCCTGCTCTCGAACGGGATAAGCCCGGGATAGGTTCCAGCCCTAGGCCTTTGAAAGTGTAAGAATTCTTTTCCATTCGTCCGGGCGTATTTCCGCCACGGACAGGCGTGAGAACTTGACCAGCTCCATCTCCACCAGCGACGGATCGGCTTTCACCTCGGCCAGCGTCACCGGCCGCGCGAGCTTGCGCACTGGTCTGACCTTCACCGCGGCCCAGGTTCCGGTCTCGTCGGTCGGGTCCTTCAGGCCGGCCTCGCTCACCTGCACGATGCCGACGATCTCCTTGCCGGTCACCGAATGGTAGAAGAACGCCTCGTCGCCGACTTTCATAGCCTGAAGGTTGTTCTTGGCGCGGTGGTTGCGCACCCCGTCCCACAGCCCTTCCCCCTCATCGACCAGGGTGTCCCACGAGTAGGCTTCCGGTTCCGATTTCATCAACCAGTAGCGCTTGGCCATCCCGTCACTCCACAGTTCCCGATACCCGGTATTAACGAAATTTCAGCCCGTAGGGCGATAGACGAACGCAGAGAACGGGGAACGACCGGTTGTTCACAGCGCACGACATCACCACCGATGAAGGGGGCGAGGCCGGCGATCCCGCCGACCAGGGCGAGCGCGACCTGATCGCACTCGGCATCGCCTTTGCGGCGCTGATCCTGTTCGTGGGCACCGGCGGATCGCTGTTCCCACAAATCGTCCGTTCCTGGATGGGCCAGGGGCCGGCACCCGACAACGCCCTCGCCAGCGCGGTGCTGCTAAACGTCGCGCTGTTGATCTTCGGCTGGCGCCGCCACACCCAGCTCGCCAGGGAAGTGCAGGAACGGCGCAAGGCTGAACACCACGCCCGCAAGCTCGCCGAAACCGATGCACTCACCAACCTGCTCAACCGCCGCAGTGCGGGGCCTGCGCTGGCCCAGATGCTCGCCGAAGCACGCGAATTGGGCGACGCGGTGGCCGTGCTGATGCTCGATCTCGACAACTTCAAGCAAATCAATGACCTCAACGGCCACAAGGTCGGTGACGAGGTGCTGGTCGTGCTCGCACAGCGGGTGCGCATGGTCGCGCCTGCCGAGGCGGTGATCGCGCGCCTGGGCGGCGACGAATTCGCCATCGCCGTGCCGTTCAACCAGCGTGCGCCAGACCGCATCGACCAGCTCGCCGCGCGACTGGTGGAATCGATCGAGCGCCCGGTCCAGCTCGATTCCCACCGCATTGAAACCAGCGTCTCGATCGGCATCACGCACAGCGGCGCCGACAAGCGTGCGCTGCTGGCGCCGGACGATGAGGACGCCGCCGATGTCCTTTTGCATCATGCCGACATCGCGATGTACCACGCCAAGAAGCGCGGCCGGAACGGTTACGCCTGGTTCGAAACGCCGATGGAAAGCGAGCTGCGCTTCCGCAACGAGCTAGAGACCGGCATCCGTCGCGGCATCGCCGCAGGTGAATTCGTGCCTTATTATGAGCAGCAGATCGACCTCGACAGCGGCAAGCTGGTCGGCTTCGAGATGCTCGCGCGGTGGAACTCGCCGCAGCTGGGCGTGGTCAGCCCGACGATATTCATTCCCATCGCCGAGGATATCGGCGTGATCGGGGAACTGTCCGAAGCGCTGCTGCGCCAGGCGTTCGAGGACGCCAAAAAGTGGGACCCGGCGCTGACGCTGTCGGTCAACATCAGCCCGATCCAGCTGCGCGACCCGTGGTTCTCGCAAAAGCTGCTCAAGCTAATGGTCGCGGGCGGCTTCCCGCCCGAACGGCTCGACATCGAAATCACCGAAAGCTGCCTGCACGAGAACATCGGCGCGGTGCGCGCGGTGCTCACCAGCCTGCGCAACCAGGGCATCCGCATCAGCCTCGACGATTTCGGCACCGGTTATTCAAGCCTCGCGCAACTGCGCTCGCTGCCGTTCGACCGGCTCAAGATCGATCGCAGCTTCGTCAGCGAGCTGGCGGCGGAAGACCCGAATTCCAAGATCGTCGAGGCGATCGTCTCGCTTGGCCGCGGGCTCGAGCTGCCGATTACCGCCGAAGGGATCGAGAACGGCGACATCCTCGACGTGCTGCGCCGCATCGGCCACTTGCGGGGCCAGGGCTTCCTCTACGGCCAGCCCGAAGACGCCGCCGCCACCGAGGAGCGGCTGCAGCAGCTGAACGACGCGAACGAACCGGCGGCAAGGCCCGCGCCGCGCCGCAAGCGCAAAGCCGCCTCCTAGCTCTCCCCCGTAACTCTCATTGCCAGTTAAGGGCGCGACCCCTAGAGCGCGCGCGATGCGCGTCCCGTTCGTCAAGATGCACGGCCTCGGCAACGATTTCGTCGTGCTCGACGCGCGCGCGGACGCGCTGCCTCCGGTCAGCAAGAGCCTGGCCCGAGCCCTCGCCGACCGACACACCGGGATCGGCTGCGACCAGCTCGTGGTGCTGCAACCCTCCGACGCCGCCGATTTCGCGATGCAGATCTTCAACGCCGATGGCGGAGAGGTCGAAGCCTGCGGCAATGCCACGCGCGCCGTCGCCCTCCTGCACGGCAAGCATGCGCGCATCTGGACAGTGGCGGGCGTGCTCGAAGCGCGGCCGAGCGAAAGCGGTATTGCGGTCGAGCTCGGCGCGCCGAAGTTCGAGTGGGACGCGATCCCGCTGGCCGATCCGATGGACACGCGCGACATACCGGTGGGGTGGGACGTGCTCGAGCGTCCGATGGCGGTCAACGTCGGCAATCCGCACGTGGTGTTCTTCGTGCCCGATTGTGACGCGGTGGCGCTCGATCAACTCGGCCCGGTGATCGAGCACGACCCGCTGTTTCCCGAACGCGTCAACGTCAACGTGGCGACGGTCGAGAACCGCCGGCTGATCCGACTGCGGGTGTGGGAACGTGGGGCGGGCCTGACCCGCGCCTGTGGCACCGGCGCCTGCGCAACTGCGGTGGCGGCGATGCGCCGGGGCCTCGTCGAGCCGAGCGTCACAGTGGTTCTTCCGGGCGGCGAACTCCGCATCGAATGGGACGGGCAGGGCCCGATCACGATGACCGGCGCTGCGGCCGAGAGTTTTCGCGGCACGTTCGAATGGGGCGACTTCGCTTGAGCGTAGAGGTCGTCACCCTCGGCTGCCGGCTCAACCTCGCCGAGAGCGAGCGCATCCGTGCGCTGTTCGGACCGGACGAGAACGTGGTGGTGGTCAACAGCTGCGCGGTTACCGCGGAGGCTGTGCGTCACACCCGGCAGGCGATCCGCAAGGCGCGCCGCGACCGACCCGGAGCGCGCCTGCTGGTGACCGGCTGCGCCGCGGAGATCGAACGCAGCGCCCTCGCCCGCATGCCGGAGATCGACGGCTTCGTCGAAAACGCGCGCAAGCTGGATGCGCGTGCGTGGAATGTGCCGCCCCGCGCCGCCTCCTTCCCGTCCACGCACACGCGCGCGTTCATCGCGGTACAGAACGGGTGCGATCATGCGTGCACGTTCTGCGTGATCCCGCAGGGCCGCGGCGCGAGCCGCTCCCTTACGATCCCCGACGTGCTGCGCGAGGTCGAACGCGATCTGGCGCACGGGGCGGCAGAAGTGGTGCTGACCGGGGTAGACGTCACCAGCTGGGGTCATGATCTGCCGAATAGCCCACCCCTTAGCTCTCTCGTCCTCGCGATCCTGAAGGCGTTCCCGTCGCTGATGCGGCTGCGGATGTCCTCGCTCGACGGGATCGAGATTGACGACGGGCTGTTCGATCTGTTCGCGAGCGAACCCCGCATGATGCCGCACCTGCATCTCTCCTTGCAGCACGGCCACGACCTGATCCTCAAGCGCATGCGCCGGCGACACTTGCGGGCGGACGCGGTCAACCTGGTTGGGCGGCTCAAGGCCCGGCGGCCGGAGATCGCGATCGGCGCGGACCTGATTGCCGGCTTCCCGACGGAAACCGAGACGACGCACCGCGCCAGCCTGTCCATCGTCGAGGAGCTCGATATCGTTCACGGCCACGTGTTCCCCTATTCGCCGCGCCCGCGCACGCCCGCCGCGCGCATGCCGCAAGTCGAGAAGGCGGCGATCAAGCGCCGCGCCGCGGAGCTGCGCGGGGCGGTGGCCCAGCGGCGTACCCGGTGGCTCGAAAGCCTTGTCGGCACGCAGCAAGCGGTACTCGCGGAGGCCGACGGCACCGGCCATGCGGAGAACTTCGCCCGCGTGGCGCTGCCTGGCGGAACGCCGCGCGGCGCGCTGATCACAGTCACGCCAACGGTACTCTCTGAAGGGCTCCTGCGATGAGCAACAAGCCAAGCTGGACTGAACGCCTGTTCGGCGGCTTCCGCAAAACGTCGGAGCGGCTCAGCGAAAACCTCGCTGCGGCGGTGGCGTCGGCCGAACCGGTTCCGGATCCTGACCCCACACCTCAGCCGGAGCCCGAGCCGGCACCTGCAGCGAGCCCGGCGCCAGCGGCGGCTCCCAAGCCCGCGCCAGCACCTGCCGCGGTGCCAGCGGCCATGCCAGCAGTTGCTGGCGCTCCTGCTGCCTCCTCGATCGTCTCCAAGGTCGCCACCACGATGCGAACCGCCAGGCTCGATGACGCGACGCTCGACCATGTCGAGGACGCGCTGATCCTGTCGGATCTCGGCCCGAGCGCCGCGGCGCGAATCCGCGCCAAACTCGCCGAAAAGCGCTTCGGCCTCAGCATTACCGAGCGTGAGCTCAAGGAAGCGGTCGCCGAGGAGATCGCCGCGATCCTGCGCCCGGTGGCCAAGCCGCTCGAGATCGTCGCCTTCCCGCGCCCGCAAGTGATCCTGACGATAGGCGTCAATGGCAGCGGCAAGACCACCACCATCGCCAAGCTCGCGCACTTGTTCCAGGAACAGGACTACGGCGTGCTGCTCGCCGCCGGCGATACTTTCCGCGCGGCGGCCATCGGCCAGCTGGCGGTATGGGCCGAACGGGTCGGCGTCGATATCGTCAAAGGCCCCGAGGGCGGCGACCCGGCCTCGATCGTGTTCGACGCGGTCAAGCAGGCGACCGAGACCGGTATCGACGTGTTGATCGTCGATACGGCGGGCCGCCTCCAGAACAAGCGCGAACTGATGGACGAGCTGGCCAAGATCCGCCGGGTCCTCGGCCGCCTCAACCCCGAAGCACCGCACGACGTGGTGCTGGTGCTCGATGCGACCAACGGCCAGAATGCGCTCGCACAGATCGACGTGTTCAAGGAGGTTGCCGGGGTGACCGGGCTGATCATGACCAAGCTCGATGGCACCGCGCGCGGCGGCGTGCTGGTCGCCGCCGCTGAGCAATATGGCTTGCCGATCCACGCGATAGGCGTCGGCGAACGGATCGACGACTTGCGGCCGTTCGACCCGGACCTGGTCGCGCGCGTGATTGCAGGAGTGGCGTAGTGGGCGAGGCGAAGAAGAAAAATGCAGCCGCGGGCTGGATCAACCTGCTGGTCGATTACGGCCCGCTGATTGTGTTTTTCATCGTCTATCGGCGCTATGCGCCCGACGGCGAGGACATGGCCGGCGAATTGCTGGCGGTGGTCAAGAGCACCGGGGCGTTTATCGTTGCCGCGATCGTCGCGCTGATCGTGTCGAAATGGCGGCTCGGCAAGGTCTCGCCAATGCTGTGGCTGTCGACCGCGCTGATCGTCGGCTTCGGCGCGTTGACGATCTATTTTCACGACCAGTTCTACGTCCAGATCAAGCCCACGGTGATCTACCTCGTGTTCGGCATCTCGCTGCTGGTCGGCTGGTGGATGGGCAAGGCGCTGCTCAAGTGGCTGCTCGAAGCGGCCTTCGAGGGCCTTTCCGAAGAAGGCTGGCTCAAGCTGTCTCGCAACTGGGGGTTCTTCTTCCTGGTCCTTGCGGCGCTCAACGAAGCGCTGCGGCTGTACCTGAGCTTCGGCGACTGGCTGGCGGCGAAGATCTGGGTGTTCTTGCCGCTCTCTTTCCTGTTCACCTTCGCCCAATTGCCGATGCTGCTGCGCCATGGCCTCGCCGCCGAGGACAAGGCCGAGGTGATCGAGCACCCGCCGAGCGAGTAATCCGCTAGATTTCCAGTTGGCTGCCCAGCTCGACCACGCGGTTGGTTGGCAGGCGGAAGAATTCCATCGGCGTCGCCGCGTTACGCAGCATCCAGCTGAACAGCTTTTCACGCCAGATCGCCATCCCCGGCGTCTTGGAAGCGAGCAACGTCTGGCGCGAAAGGAAGAAGCTGGTCTGCATCATGTCGAACGGACCGCCGCACATCCCGACTTTCTTGAGCGCGGCCGGAATGTCGGTTTCCTCCATGAAGCCGTAGTGCAGCCACACGCGGTAGAACCCGTCGCCGAGGTCCTTGAGCTCCACCCGCTCGTCAGGATCGCAATAGGGTGTGTCGGCGATCTGCACTGTCAGCACCACGACCCGCTCATGCAGCACCTTGTTGTGCTTCATGTTGTGCAGCAGTGCAGAGGGCACGCCGTTTTCGGCCGATGCCATGAAGATCGCCGTGCCGGGCACTCGCGTGGCGCTGTTCTTGGCCGACTTGGCGAACACCGCGAGCGGCAGCGCCGCTTCGGCCATCCGGTCACGCATCAGGCGGCGGCCCTTGGCCCAGGTGGTCAGCATTGTGAAGGCAACCGCGCCAATAAGCAGCGGGAACCAGCCGCCGTCCGGCACCTTGGCGAAGTTGGCCGCGAAATAGGTTCCGTCGACCACGAAGAAAATCGCGATGATCGGCACCGCGATCCACCAGCTGTAGCGCCACACCACCAGCAGCGCGACCGCCATCAGGCAGGTGTCGATCAGCATCGCGCCGGTCACCGCGATGCCATAGGCCGAAGCGAGGTTCGACGAGTTGCGGAAGAACAGCACCAGGATGATCACCGCGACGCACAGCGCCCAGTTGACCAGCGGGATGTAGATCTGCCCGTGATGCTCATCGCTGGTGTGAAGGATCGACAGCCGGGGCACGAAGCCGAGCTGGATCGCCTGGTGTGTCACGGAGAAAGCGCCCGAAATCACCGCCTGGCTGGCGATAAAGGTGGCGGCGGTGGCGAGGATCACCAGCGGCAGACGCAGCGCATCGGGCGCCATGACGAAAAACGGGTTCGAGATCGCCTCGGCCGCGGCGGCATCGCCCATGCCGATGATCATCGCACCCTGGCCGAAATAGTTGAGCAGCAGGCAGGGCATCACGAAGCCGAACCATGACAGCCGCATCGGCCCGCGCCCGAAATGCCCCATGTCCGAATAGAGCGCCTCGGAGCCCGTGACTGCTAGCACCACCGAGCCCAGCGCGAGGAAGCCGACGATCTTGTCGGTCATGAAGAACTGCACCGCCCACCATGGGTTGAGCGCGTGGAGAATGCCCGGAGTCTGCGCGATGTGGATTACGCCGAGCACCGCGATAGTGACGAAATAGATCAGCATCACGGGGGCGAACAGCGCACCAATCTTGGCGGTGCCGCGCCGCTGGAGGACGAACAGGCCGATAAGCAGCACAAGTGCGATCGGGATGACCCACATCGACAGGCCCGACTCTACCACAGTCAGACCCTCGACCGCCGAGAGCACCGAAACCGCGGGCGTGATCATGCTGTCGCCGTAGAAGAGAGCCGTGGCAAACACCCCGAGCATCACGGTGAGCCAACTGTAGCCCGAGCCGCCAATGTAGCGTGAAATCAACGCCACCAGCGCTAGCGTGCCCCCCTGCCCCTTGTTATCGGCGCGCATCAGGATCGAGACGTACTGGATCGAAACGACCAGCGTCATCGACCAGAAGATCAGGCTGACGACGCCGAGAACGTGCAAGTCGTCGAGCGCGAGCTTGTGCGGGCCGACGAAGGTTTCGCGAAAGGCGTAGATCGGGCTGGTGCCGATGTCGCCGAAGACGATGCCGATCGCGCTGACCGCCAGCGCGACCTTCGCGGTCTTGCGTTCCCCTCCGCTATGGCTGTCGGCCTGAGGCCGTTCGCCGTCACTCATCGGGATTTGCGCCCCTCTCGCGACTCTTGCGCGCGAGGCGCGGCGCTTAGCAGCGCCGCGAGGACGCTGCAACGAACTGCGCGCAGGGCGTTCATCGGGGGGACTTGCCGCCCGGTGCTTCGGCGGCGAACTTGCGCATCGCCTCGTCGAGCATGCCGAAGCGCGTGGCGAGCTCGACTCGGCCCGGCGTATCCGCAGGCATCGCACCGAGCTGCGCGGACCACATCCGGTGCGCTTCGACCACTTCGCCCTGACGGATCAGCGCGAGTCCGAGGAAGAACACCGGTCCCGCGCTGCCCGGATCGACCGCATCGGCCTGGCGATAGGCATAGAGCGCCGCGGGGGAGAGCGAGCCCTCACCATGCTCCACCAGCGCGTTGCCGAGCGCAAGCCACGCTTCGGCATCGCGCGGATGCTCGCGCACCGCGCTGCGCAGCAGGCCAGCGGCGTCCCCGTATTGCCCACGACGAGCGAACGCGTCGGCGGTCAGAAGGTAGGGCGGCACCGGCTCGTCCGTGCGGCCCATAACCCGCCGCCGCGCATCGATCAGCGCGCTGCCATCGACGTCTCCCTTTTCGCGAACGGTGCCGGGCGCGCCCGGCAGACCGGGGTTCGCCTGCGAGGCATAACCGGCGAGCCCCAATGCGAGCGCAACGCCGAGCATCGCCCACCCCTGCCGCGGCGCGCGCAGGCCGAATGCGATCGCGACGAAGGCGATGGCGGCCAGCGCGATGGCGACAGCCCAGCTCACGCCCGCCTCCTGAGGCGGCTCGCGACCACCGCGAGCGCGATCAGCAGCAGAAGCACCGGCACCGCGAACAGCGGCCAGGTGGTCTCGGAAAGGTGCGGTGAATAGCTGATATAGTCACCGTAGCGTTCGATCAGCCATTTGCGGATCGCATCGGGCTTCTCACCCGCGGCGATCCGGGTGCGAATCTCGTGGCGCAAGTCACCCGCCATCTCGGCATCGCTGTCAGCGATCGACTGGCTCTGGCAGGTGAGGCAGCGGATCGTCTCCATCAGCCGCTGCGCTTCAGCTTCCTTGGCCGGATCGTCGAGCTGGCGATAGGCGTAGGGCGCCGGCGGCAAGGCCGACTGCGCCACGAGCGGCGCGGCGAACGCCAGCAGGAGGATGAACAGCAGGCGCCTCATTTCCCTGCCTCCCTCAGCTTGTCGAGCAGCATCGGCACGTCGTCCGCCCGGATCTCGCCCAGATGCTGGTAGCGGATCACCCCCTTGCCATCGACGACGAATGTCTCCGGCACGCCCGATGAGCCGAGTGAGAGCTGCACTTGCGACATCGCATCCGCGCCGATGCGGGTGAACGGATTGCCGTTGGCGGCAAGGAAGTTCGCCACATCCTCGGGCCGGTCGCGGATATCGATCGCGACGATCGTCGCGCCCTGCCGTTCGAGCTGTCCCAGTTGCGGCGCTTCGGCCACGCATGGCACACACCAGCTGGCAAACACGTTCAGCAGCTTGGCTCGCCCGTCCGCGAGATCGGCGGACGCCAGCCCCGGACGACTTTCGGTCGCCGGTTCGAGCGCGAATCGAGGCACTTGCTTGCCGATCATCGCACTCCTCACGAAGTCATCCTTCGGCCGAGAGAGTTGCAGCGCGAACAGGCCGAACAGGGCCAGCGCGACCGCCACCAGCGCCCACAGGATCCAGCGTAGCCGCATCATACCGCCGCGTCCCGCCGGGCCGACGCGCGCGATCGCACCGAACGTCGCTTGAGATCGCCCACGACCCGGCCGATCAGTGCCAGCAGGCCGCCCAGCCCGATCAGCACGCCACCGTACCAGATCCAGGTCACGAACGGCTTCCACCACAACCGGAGCTGCCAGCGCGTGGTGCCGTCGGCGCGGGCTGGCGCCTCTTCCCCGATCACCGTGTAGAGCTGGCCGTTCCAGCGCGTGAGCAGCGCACTTTCGTTGGTGGTTTGCGGGGGAGCCCAGAAACTGCGCGATTGCGGATGGAGTTCGCGCCCGCTCTCGCCGTCATAGCTCGCCTTCAAGGTCGCCTCGATCGCTGTCCAGTTGGGACCGGCAACCGGCGCGACGCCTTCGAGCGTGACGTGCCACGGGCCGACTTCGGCGCTTTCGCCGACCGCCGCAGCGACCAGGCGTTCCTGCGTGAAAGCACTATCCGCGCCCATCCCGAACAGCGCCACCGCGACACCGAAATGTGCCATCACCATGCCCCACACCGCGAGCGGCATGCGCCTGAACGAACGCCCCCGAAGTGGCAGCAAGCTGCCGAACGCAACCATGATCCCGAGCGCCATCCCGATCAGGGGCAAGAGGCCGGCGCCGGTCGTCAGCGCGATGATCGCCGCGGCCGCCACCAGCAGCCCAAGCACAGCCACCGCCGGAGTTTTGATCCGCGCCAGACTGTCTCGCCGCCAGCGCAGCATCGGCCCGACCGCCAGCACCATCAGCATCGGCACCACGAAGATCGCGCTCACCGGATTGAAATACGGCGGCCCGACCGAGACGCGCACGTCGAACGCTTCGGTCAGCAGCGGATAGAGCGTGCCGAGAAGGACGATGCCGAGAATCGCCGACAAGGCGACGTTGTTGACGACCAGCGCCGCCTCACGGCTGGTGACCGAGAAGCGCTCGCCTTCCGCTACCGTCCCCGCGCGCAAGGCGAACAGGGCGAGGGCTCCCACGATGTAGACCGTCAGCAGCGCGAGAATGAACGTGCCGCGCTCGGGATCGACCGCGAACGCGTGGACGCTGGTAAGAATGCCCGAACGCACCAGGAAGGTGCCGATCATGCTCATCGAGAACGCGACCACGCCGAGCATGATCGTCCAGCTTCTGAGCGCGTCGCGCGCGGCGAGCACGCTCGCCGAATGGAACAGCGCGGTCGCCGCGAGCCACGGCATCAGGCTGGCGTTCTCGACCGGATCCCAGAACCACCAGCCGCCCCAGCCGAGTTCGTAGTAGGCCCAGTAGGATCCGGCGGTGATGCCGAGGGTGAGGAATATCCACGCACCCAGCACCCACGGCCGCATCGCGCGGGCGAAGTCCGGCGTTACCTGTCGCGTCAGCAGCGCCCCGACTGCGAAGCTGAACGCCACCGAAAGCCCGACATAGCCGAGATAGAGCGTGGGCGGATGGAACGCCAGGCCAAGGTCCTGCAGCAGCGGGTTGAGGCCCAGGCCTTCCTGCGCGGGCGGGTTCAGCCGCTCGAACGGATTCGAGCTGAACAGCAGGAAGGCGTAGAACCCGAGGCCGATGAACCCCTGTGCGCCGAGCGTCGCCAGCATTGTCCGCTCGGGCAAGCGGCGCTCGACCGCCGCGATCAGGCCGCCGGCGAGCGCCATCACCGAGACCCACAGCAGCATCGATCCTTCGTGGTTGCCCCACGCCCCGGCGATTTTGAACACCAGCGGCTTCATCGAGTGCGAGTTCTTGGCCACCAGCGCGACCGAGAGGTCCGTTCGCACGAATAGCAGCAACAGCGCCCCGAACGCGAGTGCGCACAGCACCGCCTGGACGATCGCCGCCGGGCGCACCAGCCCCGCGAGCGCGTCGTTACCCGGGCGCAGCGAAGCGAATCCGGTGAGCATCTGCAGCGCGGCGAGCGCCGCTGCGAGCCACAGCGCGGCAAGGCCCAGTTCGGCGATCATTGGGTTTCAGCGACCGTCTGACGTTTCTGCGCCTCGGTCATGTCCTCCAGTTCCCGCGGCACGTAGTTCTCATCGTGCTTGGCGAGGAGGTTGTCGGCCACGAATGTTCCGTCAGCGCCCATCCGCCCCTCGGCGACGACGCCCGAGTTCTCCTGGAACAAGTCCGGCGCGATGCCGGAAAACCGGACTGGCACCTTGGCATCGCCGTCACCGACCACGAAGTGCAGGGTCACGCCATCGGCGTCGGTCTTTAGCGACCCGGCCTGAACCATCCCACCGAGACGCACGGCGCGATCCGGCGCCGGCGGATCGGCGACGATCTCGGACGGCACGTAGAAATAGCTCGCCTGATTGCGCAGCGCCCACGCCGCCAGCAGCGCCGCTGCGATCAGCGCCACGAGCGCGACTCCGAGCAGCACGAGCCGCTGGTGCTTGGGCCTCAAAGTGCTCATTGTTCCCTCGCCCGGTCGCGCCGCCGCTCAGCGCGCTTCATTTCCAGCCAACTCCACCCCACCAGGATCAAGGTCGCACCCACGCCTATGGCATAGGCGGCGAGCACGTAAGCCCACTGATCGAGGTTCTCTCGCATGTCAGGCTTCCAACGCCTTGCGCCGCAACCGCGCTTCCGCCTGGGCGTCCGCGAGCAGCGCGCGCATCCGCGCCAGTACCACCCCCGCGAACAACAAGGTGAACCCGAGCGTTGCGGCAAGCAGGCCCCACAGGAACGGCCCGGCCATCGCCGAGCCGCCGGTGGTCAGGCTTGGCGGTTGGTGGAGCGAGTTCCACCAGATCACCGAATAGTGGATGATCGGGATATTGACCGCACCGACCAGCCCGAAGATCGCCGCGATGCGGCTCGATCCCCCCTCGCGATCGAGGCTGCCGGCAAGTGCGATATAGCCGAAATAGAGGAACAGCAGCACCAGCATGCTGGTCAGGCGCCCATCCCATACCCACCATGTACCCCATGCCGGCCGACCCCAGATCGAGCCACTGGCGAGGCATACGAACGTGAACACCGCACCCGGCACCGCGACGCCGCGTGCCGCGATCGCCGCGAGCGGGTGGCGCCAGACGAGTTCGACGAAGCTCGCCACCGCGATCCCGGTCCAGCCCGCCATGCCGAGCCAGGCGGTGGGCACGTGGATGAACAGGATGCGCACCGTCTCGCCCTGCAGCCGTTCGGCCGGGGCATAGCGCAGGCCGTAGACAAGCGCCGCAGCGGCCAGCAGCAGGCCAGCCGCCAGCAGCACCGGGGTGAGCGGACGAGCGAGCTTCAGAAAGCGGGTGGGATTAGCGTAGGCATGCATGGCGTTTAGGGCGTGCACGCTTTGGCAGGGGCCGAACCCGGGAGCAAGCGTCCTGGCGTTTCGATCCTGACAGTTCGGCGCAACCGAACGGGAGGATTGGCAGTCACCGCCCGATCAACCGCCCCGCCATCGCATCCGCGACGACATCGGCGCTCCGCCCGCTCGCATCGCTCTCGCGCCAGATCGCTTCCAGCCGCTCGGGAATCTGCGTGATCCGCGCGCGCACCTCGTCGATCTCGCATGGCGCGCCCTTCCGGCTTGCCAGGTATTCGAGGCTAACGTTGATGATCCCGCCGGCATTGATCACGTAGTCGGGCGCATAGAGGATGTCGCGCTGGGCCAGCATCGCCCCGTGCTCGGGCGACTTCAGCTGGTTGTTTGCCCCTCCGGCGACAATCGCGCAGTCGAGCCGGGCCACACCCGCTTCGTCGAGGATCGCGCCGAGCGCGTTTGGGCTGAAAACGTCGCAAGCGGTCGACATAACCGAATCCGACGCGGCATGCTCCGCCCCAAGCTCGCGCGCGAGCGTTTCGGCGCGCGCCTCATCGATGTCCGCCAGCACGAGCCGCGCGCCGTCCTTCGCCAGTAGCCGGGCGACTCCGCCGCCCACGCTGCCGCAGCCCTGTACTGCCACGCGCACGCCCTTGAGCGAATCCGCGCCCAGCTTGTGCGCCACCGCCGCCTTGATCCCGAGGTAGATGCCGAGCGCGGTAAACGGCCCCGGATCGCCGCCCGCATCCCCCGCTGCAGCCGGCAGACCGCAGACGTGCTGCGTCTCGCGCGAGATCGCGACCATGTCCGGCTCGCTCATCCCCACGTCCTCGGCGGTAACGTAACGACCGCCCAGCGACTCGATCGCGCGGCCGAATGCGGCGAGCATTTCCGGTGTCTTGCGCTTGTCAGCGTCGGCAAGAATCACCGCCTTGCCGCCGCCCATCGGCAGGCCGGCCATTGCGTTCTTGTAGCTCATGCCGCGCGATAGCCGCAGCGCATCGCGCATCGCGTCGCTGCCTGCGGGATAATGCCAGAAGCGCGTCCCGCCCGCCGCCGGGCCGAGGTGGCTGGAGTGGATGGCGACAATTGCGGTCAGGCCGGAGGGCCGGTCACGCACTAGCTCGACCAGCTCGTGATCCTCGAAATCGGGTTCTTGCCAGAATGCCGCCGCCATTGTGCCCCGCTAAAAAATGATCTTCGCCAAGTAGCAGGGACGGCTGAGAAATGGGGCGACTGACGGGGTTTGAACCCGCGACCTCCGGTACCACAAACCGGCGCTCTAACCAACTGAGCTACAGTCGCCGTAAGCCAGCACGGCTGCCAAGAGGCGTGCTGTTAGGCCGCCGCGCCAGCCGGTCAAGCGACGATCGGCGCGGGAGCGCGCCTGTTGCATAAGGCATGCGCCAAGCAAAGGAAAAACTGCGCTCGCCCGCAGCCGACGCAACAATATTACGGACGCTGGCCGACGGTTGCGCAGTCTGCGCCGGAAGCTATCACTCGCCCGTCATGGCCAGCCTCGCGACTCCGGGATCGACCAGCATCGAGCTTCTCAAGCGGCACCCCGGCGTGCGGCAGGTCCCCTCGCCCAGGATCGAGATGATTACCATTCCCGGCTTCGTTCCGAGGGAGCTGTGCGAGGAACTGATGCGGCTGATAGACACCAACCGCCGCCCTTCGACCATCGCCGACCCCAACGGCGACAACTACTTCCGCACCAGCGAGACCTGCGACCTCGATCCCGACGATTCGGCGGTGCAGCAGCTCGAGCGGCTGCTGTTCGAATTGAATGGCATCGATCCCGCGCACGGCGAGCCGGTGCAAGGCCAGCGCTACGAAGCCGGCCAGGAGTTCAAGCAGCACACCGACTACTTCGAGCCGGACGGGCAGGACTTCGAGAAATACTGCAGCGTCGCGGGCAACCGCACCTGGACCTTCATGGCGTACCTCAACGATGTCGACGCCGGCGGCGCCACGCGGTTCAAGGTGGTGAACAAGATGTTCCAGCCACAGCAGGGCCGACTCGTCGGGTGGAACAACCACCGGCCCGACGGCAGCCTGAACGCCGCGACGCTCCACCACGCGATGAAGGTGCGCAAGGGGCTCAAGTACGTGATCACCAAGTGGTACCGCGAGCGGCCATGGGGGTGGTAAGCGCCGGACGGCATGGGGCAAGCTGCCATTGCGGCGCGGTGCGGTTCACGGTGAACCTGCCCGAGAGCCGATACGCGCGGCGCTGCAATTGCTCGATCTGCGCGATGAAGGGCGTCGTCATGATCGACGTCCCGCTTGCCGACCTTACCGTGACCCAGGGGGAGGAGCTGCTGGCGCTCTACACCTTCAACACCGGCGAGGCGAAGCACCGCTTCTGTTCGAAGTGCGGCATCCACTGCTTCCACCAAACCCGCTCGGAACCCGACAAGTTCGGCATCAACGTGGCCTGCCTGGATGGAATCAGCCCCTACGATTTCCCCGAAGTGCCGGTGTTCGACGGGCGGAACCACCCGAAGGACAACGGCGGCATCGGCCGCTATGCGGGGGTGATTCGCTTCGACCCCGGGGAAGACTAGACGAAGAAAGGGCGGCCCAGCGGGACCGCCCTCGCATCAAGCTCCGATGTCTTGCGGCGCTTAGTTCTTCTTCAGGGTCAGCCCGCCGAAGCGCTTGTTGAACTGGGCGACGCGGCCACCATCCTGCAGACGCTGCGGACCGCCAGTCCACGCCGGGTGGCTGGTCGGATCGATCTCGAGGTTCATCGTGTCGCCTTCCTTGCCCCAGGTGGAGCGAGTCTCAAACACGGTGCCGTCGGTCATCTGCACCTTGATCATGTGGTAGTCGGGATGGGTATCGGCCTTCATGGCGAAGTCTGTCCTTTTGCGTGTGACCGGTTCCGACCGGCCAGCAATTCGGGAAGCGGCGCGCCTAATTCGGTTTGCCTCTAAATGCAACTATCTCTGTCGAGCGGACCTTGACCGCTGGGTCCACAAGCCGAACGGACGCCCGGCGCGACGCGAGCGTAGCTCGCCGAGAGCGAGCATATCGCACGCGCGCGGATGCCCGTGCGGAAAAATCAAGCAGGGGGATCGGCGATCATGGCGGTGAATTCAACCTCGCAGGTGGTCTTGCCCTCGACGCTCGCAACACCGCGGAACTTGTACACCCGGCTGCGCTTCTGGATGAACTCGACATGCAGGTCCAGCAGGCAGCCCGGCGTGACCATGGACCGGAACTTGGCGTTCTCGATGCCCATGAAATAGACGAGCTTGCCCGTCCCGGCGAGTTCGAGCGTCTCGATACCGAGGATCGCGGCAGCCTGCGCCATCGCCTCGATCTGGAGTACACCCGGCATCACCGGCTGACTCGGGAAATGGCCCTGGAAGTACTGCTCGTTGAACGAGACCGCTTTCACCGCATGGATCCGCTCGCCCAGCTCGATGCTGGCGACGCGGTCCACCAGCAGCAGCGGATAGCGGTGCGGCAGGGCGGCAAGTATCTTGCCGATATCGTAGGCCGTAGCCCCGGCTTCACTCATGCGCCCTGCCCCCGAAACGATCGGTTTAGCGGCCCGAAGGCTGCGCCGGCGCCGCGGCGGCCGGAGCCTGCTGGCCGGCTGCGGCCTGCTGCTGTTGCTGCGCTGCCTGCTGTTCGCGCAGCTCGCGCGGCAGCCAGCCCTGCGGCGGGACGAGCTGGGCGCTCGGCAGCAGGGTGTTGAGCTGGTCGAGCACGTCCTGGTTCAGGTTGTAGGCCGCGTCGGCGTAGAGAATGTTGTCTGGCGAAACGACCAGCGTCACCGCCTTCTTCTTCGCGGCGTTCTCGATCGCAGTCGGCAGCTTGTCGCTGAGCTGCTCCTGAACGTAGGCCTGGCTCAGGGCCACCGGCGCGAGGATCTGCTGCAGCTCACGGTTGCCGTCCTGCTCGCGCTGCTGGATCGTCGCGGCCTGCTGCTGCAGCGATTGCTGGTTCGGGTTGGCGGCCGCGCGGTCGGCGTTGAACTTGTCGACCAGCGGCTTGAGCTGGTTCTGCAGCTCGGTGCGTTTGGCGTTGGCCGTATCGTACTGCGCCTTGTAGGTCGTCGGGCGCTGTTGCTCGGCGGTCTTGTAGGCGTTCGAATTGGCGATCACCGCCGGAACGTTGACCACTCCGATGCCTTTCACCGCTTGCGCGGCGACTGGGGTCGAGACGAGCGCGGCCGGAGCGGCCACGGCGAGAGCGAGAGCGGCGCTGAACGCCGGGATGAGCGTGCGTTTCATCAGAATTGAGTTCCTACGTTGAAAGTGATGAGCTTGGTATCGTCGCCTTCGGCCTTGATAAGCGCCTTGGCGACGTCGATCCGGAATGGACCGAACGGAGAGTTCCAGTTGACGCCGAAGCCGACCGAGACGCGCGGCTTTGGCGTATCACCGACGAAGATCTCCTTGAACGGCGGGATCGTGCGGCCGAGCGGCTGGTTGGCCACGTTGTCCTCGCCGATCGGTGACGTGGTGACGGAGTCGTCGCCCGGAACGCCGGGATCGTTGTAGTCGAGGTAAAGCGCACGGCCCTCGGCATCGCGGGTGGCGATGAAGATACCGTCGGGGAACGTGTCGTCACCGCCCTGGAGCGTCGGGCGGTTTACGTCGAACACCGCGCCGGCATCGACAAAGATCGACGGACGCAGACCGAGTTCTCGCGCGCCGCTGCCGAGCGGAATCTCGATTTCGGCGCGAGCCTGGTAGTAAGCGTTGCCGCCCAGCGCATCGTCGGTCACCTGATCGCGCGCCGTGACGACCACCGGATCGCCGTTCTCGCCCGCGATGATCGGCTGGCGGATCACGCGCGGGCCGATACCGCGAATGTCGAACCCGCGGATCTGCGGCTCACCCAGGAAGAAGCGGTCGGTCAGGCGCACAGCCTGGCCCAGGCCCTTGATGTAGCCGCCCTCGCCCGAAAGCGAGAAGATGAAGTTGCTGCCGAGGTTCCAGTATTGCGCCGCATTCGCCCGCGCCCGGACATAGCGGACTTCACCGCCCAGGCCGGCGACATCGACGCTGGTGCTCCAGGTCTTGCCGCGCGTTGGGCGGGTGTAGTTGTCGAGGTCGCGGTAGGCGAGCGAGAATCCGATGATCGAGCTGAGCCGCTGGCCGATCGCTTCGCACAAATAGCGGCCGGCAAGCAGCGGCTCGCAAGTCCGTACGCCGTCACCGTCGAAGTCGCCGAAGTAGAGCGATTCGTCGAGCGTCACGTCGTCGTAATTGAGCGTGTAGCGGCCAACCACCGAGAGATACTCGGTCAGCGGTACGCCCGCGCGCAGCTGGAAGCCGGTGGTGCCTTGCTTGAACGTCGTGTTGCGGTCGTTGTTGGTATAGTTCCAGTTGCTGTAGTCGCGCCGGTAGATATCGATGCCGGCCGAGATGTTCTTGTCCCACAGGTTCGGTTCGGTGAAGCTGACCGTGGCGCTGCGCGAGTAGCGCGAATAGTTGATGCTGGTGCCGAACGTCTGGCCCCGCCCGCGGAAGTTCCGCTGCCGGATCGAGCCCTGGAGGATGAAGTTCTCGAGGCTCGAGAAACCGGCCGAAAGCTGCAGTTCGCCGGTCGCCTGCTCCTGGACATTGGCTTCGAGCACGATGCGGTCGGGCGCGCTGCCCGGCACCTGGTTGATCTCGAAGTTTTCCTGGAAATAGCCGAGCGAGTTGATGCGCGCGGTTGAGCGCTTGACCGCCAGACTGTTGAACGCGTCGCCTTCGAGGATGCGGAACTCGCGCCGGACAACCTTGTCCTGGGTCAGGGTGTTGCCGTTGACGTCGAGCCGCTCGACATAGACGCGCGGCGCCTCGTTAAGCACGAAGGTGACGTTCATCGTCCGGTCGTCGCGGTTGCGCTGGAACTGGGGCGCGATGTCCGCGAAGGCATAGCCGAACGTGCCGGCGGTCTCGGTCAGCTGCTCGACCGTGTCCTCGACCATCTTGGCGTTGTACCAGTCACCGGTCTTCATCGGCAGGTTCTTGGTCAGGCGCTCGGAATCGAAGTCGCGGATCTGGCTGTCGACCGACACGTTGCCGAACTTGTAGCGATCGCCTTCTTCCACCACGTAGGTGATGATGAAGTCTTTCTTGTCCGGCGTTAGTTCGGCCACCGCCGAGACGACGCGGAAGTCGGCATAGCCCTGTGTGAGGTAGAACTGGCGCAGCTTCTGCTGGTCGAACGCGAGCCGATCGGGGTCGTAGCTGGTCGACGAGCTGAAGATCCGCATCAGACCGGTCTCCTTGGTGACCATCTGATCCTTGACTTCACCATCGGAGAACTTCTCGTTGCCGATGATATTGATCTGCTGGACCTTGGACTTCGGCCCTTCGCTGATCTCGAAGATGATATCGACGCGGTTCTGCGGCAGCTGCACCATCTTCGGCTCGACGGTCGCGGCGAAGCGGCCCTGGCGCTTGTACAGCTCGATGATGCGGGCGACGTCGGCGCGGACCTTGGAGCGGGTGAATATCTGACGGGGGGCGAGCTTGATCTCGGGCGTGATCTTGTCGCTCTTGATGCGTTTGTTGCCCTCAAGCACGATCCGGTTGATCACCGGATTTTCCTGCACAGTGATGGTCACGTTGCCGGCGCTGTTGCTGATCTGGACATCCGAGAACAGCTCGGTTGCGTAGAGATCCTTGAGCGCCTGGTCCGCGAGCGACTGGGTGTAGGTCTGCCCGGCGCGCATGTTGATGTAGCTGAGGATCGTGTTCGGCTCGAGCCGCTGCGAGCCGGCGACGCCGATCGTGCGAATTGTATCCTGCGCGGGCGCCGGCGACGCAGCGGGCGTCGGCGCCGGGGTTGCCGCCGCCGCAGGAGCGGCCGGCTGTGGCGCCCCACCAGCGGCTTGCGCCAGCACGACGGAAGGCGAAACCAGCATCGTTCCGCTCAGCAGCAGCGCGGGCCAGACAGTCGTGCGCCGGCACCAAGCGCCACCGGTAGAAGCCATAGGCCTGAATTCCCGTCCAATCTTAGACACGGCTGTCCCTAACTTGCCCCGCAGCGGCCAGGTTCGGCCCCATGGCGGGTGCTGCGGATTTCGACCGCCGCCCTCTGCCCGATGCGATGGCTGCAATCAAGGCGAAGGAAACGGCCTGCCGTGCGGTTCGTCCTGTTCACTCAACCGCCGAACAGCGGCAGCGAAGCGATATCGTTGATCGTAACGAACAGCATCAGCGCGAGGACGAGCCCTATGCCGGTGCGGAACGCCCATTCCTGACTGCGTTGCCCAAGCGGCTTACGACGAACCGCCTCGGCCGCGTAAAACGCCAGGTGCCCACCGTCGAGCGCAGGAATTGGCAACAGGTTGATGAATGCCAAGTTAATTGAGATCAGCGCAACGAACCCCACGAACGCCTGCGGCCCGAGGCTCAGTTGCTCACCTGAATACTTGGCAATCTTGAGCGGCCCGCCCAATTCCTGGACCGAACGGTTGCCGGTGATGATCTGGCCGATCCCGGTCGCCATCATCCGCACGAGATCGGCGCTCTGTTCGACCGAGAGCGCCACGGCCTCGACCGGGCCGACCGGGACGATCCGCGGCTCGACCGCGAAGATGCCGATCCGCCCGACGCGCGATTCGTTGCCGAACCCGTCACTCTCGACGCTACTGCCGATGCGGACGGGAACCATGAGCGTGCTGCCGCCGCGCTCGATTTCGAGCGCAATGCGCTTGCCCGGATACATCAGCACACGCTCGCCGATCTCAAGGAAGCTGTGGACCGGCTCGCCGTCGATAGCGATGATACGATCGCCCGCGCGGACTCCGGCATCGCGCGCGACCGACTGCTCGGCAAAGCGATCGACCACCGGTGGGGCTTCGACCCGGCCGTATGCGAGGTTGAACGCAGCGAATATCGCCAGCGCGATGACGAGGTTCGTGAGCGGCCCGGCGGCAACGATGATCGCGCGCTGCCAAAGCGGCCGGTAATGGAAGTTCTCGCGCCGTTCTTGCTCAGGCACCCGCGCCAGTGCCGCGCGGTCGGGCACGCTCGCCGGATTCATGTCGCCCGCGAACTGAACGTAACCGCCCAGCGGCAGCGCGGAGAGCTTCCAGCGCGTGCCGCGCCGGTCGGTGAAGCCCGCGAGTTCCTTGCCGAAGCCTACCGAGAACGCATCCGCCTTCACCCCGAACATACGGCCGGCCAGATAATGGCCAAGCTCGTGCAGGGTCACCAATGGCCCCAGCACCAGCAAGAAGCCGACGATCCACATCCAGACGGGTACGCTCGCGCTCACTCAGGCATGCTCCAGTTGCTCGCGGGTGCGTGCGCGAGTTTCGCGATCCACCGCGAGCACGTCCTCGAGCGAGGAAGGCGCAGGGGGAAGCGGCCGCGCCAGCATCCGCGCCACCAATGCAGCAATGTCGGTGAATTTAGTCTGACCGGCAAGGAAAGCGGCGACCGCCACTTCGTTTGCCGCGCTGAGCACTGCCGGGGCTGCGCCGCCCGCCTCGGCTGCTTCGCGTGCCAATCGGGTGGCTGGGAAGCGCTCCTCGTCGGGCGTCTGGAAGCTGAGCTCGCCGATCGCCGCCAGGTCGAGCGGCTTGCACGGCGTCTCCATTCGCCCCGGCCAGGCAAGGCACGCCGCAATCGGCACGCGCATGTCCGGCGGGCCGAGCTGCGCCAGCGTCGATCCATCGCGGTACTCGACCATCGAGTGGACCACGCTCTGGGGGTGGATGAGTATGTGCAAGGCGCCGAGCCCGACCGGGAACAGATGCGCGGCCTCGATCAGCTCGAGCCCCTTGTTGAACATAGTCGCGGAATCGACGCTGATCTTGGCCCCCATGGCCCAGTTGGGGTGCTGGACGGCCTGCGCGGGTGTCGCTGCCGCAAGCTGCTCCGCGCTCCAGCAACGAAAGGGGCCGCCGCTGGCGGTCAGGGTGATCGAGCGCACATCGGCGATGTCGTTGCCGGCAAGGCACTGGAAGATCGCGTTGTGCTCGGAATCGGTCGGCAGGATCGTGGCGCCGTGACGCGCGACCGCCGCCGTCATGACGTCGCCCGCGGCGACCAGCGCTTCCTTGTTGGCGAGCGCCACCAGCCCGCCCCGCTCGATGGCGGCCATTGTCGGCGCGAGCCCGGCGCAGCCAACGATTGCAGCGACGGTGAGATCCGCCCCGCGCGCCGCCGCCTCGACCAGCGCCTTTGCCCCGCCCGCCGCCTCGATACCGGTTCCTGCGAGCGCCTCGCGCAGTTCCGGCAGGCACGACTCATCGCCCGCCACCGCTACTTCGGCGCCAAACTCCCGCGCCAGCTTGGCAAGCTCAGCCGCTTGGCAGTTGGCGGTGAGCGCGACGACCCGCCACTTGTCGCGCTCGCGCCGGATCAGGTCGAGCGTGGAGGCGCCGATCGATCCGGTCGCGCCGAGGAGGGTGATCGAGCGCATCACCAGCCGCCGAAACGGGTGCCCACAAAACCGACGATCAGCGCCACCGGCAATAGCCCGTCAATGCGATCAAGCACCCCACCGTGGCCGGGGATCAGGCGCGAAGAGTCTTTCACGCCAGCCTTGCGCTTGAGCCAACTCTCCAGGAAGTCACCCGCTTGCGCCGCGACCGCGAGGCCCGCCCCGATCGCGCCGCCGATGGCCAGGTGCTGCGGCCTGAGCGCTATGTCAGGGCTCGGCGCGAGCGCGCCGATCGCCGCGCCGACCACGCCAACCGCCAGCGACATCCACAACCCGGCGGCGATCATTCCGCCGATGAGCCCAGCCCAGGTTTTCGACGGGCTGATCGCGGGCGCGATCTTCGGTCCGCCAATCGCGCGGCCGGTGAAATAGGCTCCCACATCCGTGAAAATCACCGTCGCCAGCGTCACGATCAGCGCGAGCAATGGCATTACCAGCAGCGCGGCGGCTGCAAGGCCGACATAGACGAGCGCAGCGACCATCCCGGCCAACTGGTAGAACACATTTTCTGTGGCCTTACGGATCAGCAGCACGAACTCGACCAGTCCGATGATCGCGAACAACGCGATGAATCCCTCCAGCCATGGCCCGCCCAGCACGACTGCCCCCGCCGCCAGCGCCAGCAACACCGCGGCCGACGCGATCCGCACCGGCAAGTCCGAAGTCCTGGCCTTCAGCGGGACATCGACTACCTCACCGCCCGCCAAAGCGCCGCTCCCTTCCGGCGAACTGCGCCAGCGCCGCTTCGAGGTGCGCCAGGGTGAAATCGGGCCACAGCACGTCGGTGAAGATCAGTTCGGCGTAGGCGGACTGCCACAGCAGGAAGTTCGACAGCCGCACTTCGCCGCTGGTGCGGATCAGCAGGTCGAGCGGCGGCAGGTCGGCGGTATCGAGTTCGGCGGCGATGCTCTCGGGCGTGATCGCCCCTTTCGCCGCCGCTGCTGTCGCGGCGCGGGCGATCTCTTGCTGTGAGCCGTAGTTGAGCGCCACCGCCACGGTCCGGCGGCCGTTCGCCGTGCGGGCCAGCGCATCCTCCAGCATGGTCACAATATCATCGGGCAATGCCTTGTAATCGCCGATAATCTTGAGGCGCACGCCGTTGGCGATGAACTCCGGCAAGTCGCTTTTGATGAACTTGCGCATCAGCCCCATCAGGTCGTTGATCTCGTCCTCGGGGCGCTTCCAGTTCTCCGACGAGAACGCGTAGATCGTCAGGCACTCGATCCCGAGCGGCGCCAAGCCGCGGATCAGGCGCCGCACCGCCTCCACCCCGCGCTGATGGCCCATTGCGCGCGGCAGGTGATGCCGCTTCGCCCAACGGCCGTTGCCATCCATGATGACCGCGACATGGCGCGCGCCGTGGTCCGCAGCGACGCCGGACACGCCATCGGCTGCGGCGCTCTCGCCCGCATCGCGTCGGCCCTCTCCGGAGCCGAGCGGGGGCGAGCCGTCGCTCACTGGCTGAGGATTTCCTTTTCCTTGTTCGCCGCCGCTTCGTCGGCAAGGCCGACATACTTGTCGGTCAGCTTCTGGACCTCGTCCTCCGCGCGCTTCCGCTCGTCTTCGGAGATATCCTTCTTCTTCTCGTCTTCCTTGAGCACTTCCATGCCGTCGCGGCGGACGTTGCGGATCGCGATCTTGGCCTTCTCCGCGTACTGCCCGGCGAGCTTGGCCAGCTCCTTGCGGCGCTCTTCGGTCAGGTCGGGAATAGGCAGACGGATGGTCTGCCCGTCGATCATCGGGTTGAGGCCGAGGTTCGCGCGGGCGATGCCCTTCTCGACCGGGATCACGTTGGCGCGGTCCCACACCTGCACGCTGATCATACGCGGCTCGGGCGCGGAGACCGTCGCCACCTGGTTGATCGGCATCATCGCGCCGTAGACCTCGACCTGCACAGGATCGAGCAGCGTGGTGTTGGCGCGGCCGGTGCGCAGGCCGCCGAGGTCGCTCTTGAGGCTGTCTACCGCCCCCTGCATGCGGCGCTCGATGTCGTCCTTGTCGTACTTGGCCATGGTCAGCCTTCCTCCGTCACTATCGTCTGCACGCCTTCGCCGGCCAGGACCCGCGCGAGGTTGCCCTGTTCGCGGATCGAGAACACCACGATCGGGATCTTGTTGTCACGGCACAGCGCCACGGCGGAGGCGTCCATCACCTTCAGGTTCTTTGCCAGAACTGTGTCGTAGCTCACCGTATCGTAACGCTTTGCGTCCGATTTCTTCTTCGGATCGGCGTCGTACACGCCATCGACGCTGGTGCCCTTGAGCAGCACGTCGCACTTCATCTCGGCAGCCCGCAAGGCGGCGCCGCTGTCAGTGGTAAAGTAAGGGCTGCCGACGCCGGCAGCGAAGATCACCACTCGGCCCTTTTCGAGGTGGCGTTCCGCGCGGCGGCGGATCACAGGCTCGCACACCTGGTCCATCTGGACCGCGGACTGCACCCGGGTCTCGACGCCGACCTGCTCGAGCGCGTTCTGCATTGCCAGCGCGTTCATCACCGTCGCCAGCATGCCCATGTAATCGGCCTGCGCACGGTCCATCCCCGCTGCGGCACCGGCCATTCCGCGGAAGATGTTGCCGCCTCCGATCACCAGGCAGATCTCGAGGCCGGCGTTCTTGGCCGCCTTCACCTCCTTGGCGAGCTCGGCGACGAACGACGGATCGATGCCGAACTGGCGCTCACCCATCAGGACTTCGCCCGAGAGCTTCAAGAGCACGCGTTTCATGGGAGGCAGCGACATGCGGCAGTTTCGTCCGTTACGAAGTAGGGCGACGCCTTACGGGGCCGCGCGGGGAATGCCAACACCCGCGGATACGAAAACGGCCACCGAGCGCAACGCCCGGTGGCCGCATTTCTTGCGTCAGGACGGGCCGATCAGCCGGCGACCGCCGCCGCGACTTCCGCCGCGAAGTCGCTCTCTTCTTTCTCGATGCCTTCGCCGAGCTGGAAGCGGACGTAATCCTTGAGCACGATCTTCGCGCCTGCTGCCTTGCCGGCCTCCTCGACGACCTGCGCGATCGGGGTCTTGTTGTCGAACACCGAAAGCTGGCTCAGCAGCGCGTTCTCCTTGGCGAACTTGCCAATCGCGCCATCGACCATCTTGGCCTGGACCTCGGCTGGCTTGCCGCTCTCGGCCGCCTTCTCGGCCGCGACCTTGCGCTCACGCTCGATCACGTCGGAGTCGAGCCCTTCGGCATTCAGCGCCTGCGGGAACGCCGCGGCGATGTGCATCGCCAGCTGCTTGCCGAGCGCGTCGAGCTTGTCGGCCGGAGCCTCGCTTTCGAGCGCGACGAGCACGCCGATCTTGCCGAGGTTCGGCGCCTGCGCGTTGTGCATGTAAGGCACCACCACACCCTGGCTGACCGAAACGCTCTTCATCCGGCGGACCTGCTGGTTCTCGCCGATCGTCGCGACGTTATCGGTCAGCTTGTCGCCCACCGTGCCGCCGCCCGGATAGGCAGCCGCCTTGAGCGCGTCGACGTCGTCGCTGCTCACGCCCAGCGCGACCTCGGTGGTCTTGCGCACGAAATCCTGGAACTGGTCATTCTTGGCGACGAAGTCGGTCTCCGAGTTGACCTCGACGGCAACGCCGCGGGTCCCCTCAACGGCGACGCCGACAAGGCCCTCGGCCGCGGTGCGGCTCGACTTCTTGGCCGCCGCCGCGAGGCCCTTGGCCTTCAGCGCATCGACCGCAGCTTCGAAGTCGCCGTCGGTCTGGTCGAGCGCCTTCTTGCAGTCCATCATGCCGGCGCCGGTGCGCTCGCGCAGGTTCTTGACGTCAGTGGCAGTATAAACGGCCATGGTACTTTCCTTCAAAAAATGAACGGAGGGCGCCGGAGCTTTGTTCAAAGCCCGGCGCGCTAACCCCCGAATGTGCCGGTAGAATGACGTTAAGCCGAAGCTTCCTCGCCGGCTTCCACAGCCGCGGCCGGAGCCTCGGCGGTGGTATCCGACGGCGCATCCGCTTCGGCCGGCGGCACGTCGAGCGCGCCGGCATCGGCGCTGCTGTCGGTGATGCCTTCACCGCGGCCGCCGCGAGCGGCTTCCGCCACGGCGTCGCAGTACAGGCGCACCGCACGGCTGGCGTCGTCGTTGCCCGGGATCGGGAACGCGATCCCGTTCGGATCGACGTTGGTGTCGAGGATCGCGACGACCGGGATGCCGAGCACGTTGGCTTCCTTGATCGCCAGCTCTTCCTTGTTGGCATCGATCACGAACATCACGTCCGGAATGCCGCCCATGTCGCGAATGCCGCCGAGCGACATCTCGAGCTTGTCGCGCTCCCGCGTGAGCTGGAGCACTTCCTTCTTGGTCAGGCCCGAGGTGTCACCCGAGAGCTGTTCCTCGAGGCTCTTGAGGCGGCGGATCGACTGGGAGATGGTCTTCCAGTTGGTCAGCATGCCGCCGAGCCAGCGGTGGTTGACGAAGTGCTGCCCGCTCGCGCGGGCGGCCTGGGCGATCGGCTCTTGCGCCTGGCGCTTGGTGCCGACGAACAGCACCTTGCCACCGGCGCGGGTAGTCGCGGCGATGAAGTCGAGCGCACGCGCCATCAGCGGCACGGATTGCGACAGGTCTATGATGTGAACGCCGTTGCGCGCGCCGAAGATGTACGGCTTCATGCGCGGGTTCCAGCGGTGGGTCTGGTGGCCGAAGTGTGCGCCGGCCTCGATCAGTTCCTGCATCGTGACGGTGGGAACCGCCATAAGTATTTCCTTCCGGTTATGCCTCTGGAAAGCTGGGACCGTGCGGATCGCCCGCTGCGGCACCGGTATGAGCGCTTTCCATGTGGATTTGCTCGCGGGAAAAGCCCGTGAGCGCGGCGCATGTAGCGATGGAGCCTTGCGAAATCCAGCTCTTATTTCTGATCGGCGCGCGCGACGAGCCGAGCGGAATTCGCGCTTGACAGATGTGAACAAAAGAAGAACATTGTCTCTCGAATCGACATCAAGCGGAACGTATCACGAATCAAACGTTTTCCACAGGTCGTCCACAGCCGCTCCACCGGTTTGGGCACAAAGAAGGACAGAGAAAATGCTGCAGCTAGCCATTGCCCTGTTGTTCGCTTTCACCGGCGTCGCCTCGCTTGCCGTGATCGGCCAGGCGCTGCGCCGGGCATGGAGCGCTGCCGGTGAGCTGCGCACGGCCCTCGCCCAGTGCGACGAGGTTCAGGCGGCGACGGTGCGCACGCTTTCGTTCGAGCGGCACCCCGCCCCGCCCGTGCTGCGGATCATCCCGGGGGCGAAGGCCCCTCGAACAGTGATGGCGCCTTGCGCGCTTCCCGTTGCTGCCTGATGCGGGCGTATCTCACGTAGCTGAGCGGCATCAGAGCGAGATAGGCCGCCGCGACCGCAGCCAGCGTCCACCACGGCTCCAGCAGCAGTGCGGCGAACAGCATCCCGACCAGCGCGATAAGTTCAAGCCGCACCGTGGGACCGGGGCGGATCGAGCTCCAGCTTAAAGTCGCGAGGTTTGAAATCATCAGGAACGCGATCACCACCATCCACACCGCAACCAGCAATGGATTGCGGAACGCCTCCGCACCACTGGCGATCCACAGGTAGAGCGGGAGGAATGCCAGTACCGCTCCCATCGGCGCCGGTACCCCGGTGAGGAACCCGGCGGACTTATGCGGCTGGTCGTCGGCGTCGATCTGTGCGTTGAACCTTGCGAGCCGCAGCGCGCAGCAAATCGCGAATGCGAGCGCGGCGAACCAGCCGAAGCGCGGCAGGTCCTGCAGCGACCACAGGAACAGGATCAGCGCCGGGGCCATTCCGAAACTCAGCGAATCCGCCAGGCTGTCAAGTTCGGCGCCGAAGCGCGACTGCGCCTTGAGCAACCGGGCGATGCGTCCATCGATCCCGTCGA
This sequence comes from uncultured Sphingomonadaceae bacterium, assembly GCA_964401045.1. Classification (GTDB taxonomy): domain Bacteria; phylum Pseudomonadota; class Alphaproteobacteria; order Sphingomonadales; family Sphingomonadaceae; genus CAYNXB01. Next base: position 33,595 of record CAYNXB010000010.1, read on the forward strand.
GCAGACCTGCCAGCATCACCGCCAGCACCGCCTTCTCCCAATCCCCGGCGATGGCAAAGCGCACCCCGGTGAGGCCCGAGCACAGCGCCGCCGCGGTGATCGCGTTGGGCACCACCGCGCGCATCGCCAGCCCGCGCACGAATCGCCGGCGCGGGCGCTCGCCTTCGAAGGAGCGGGGCCCGACCGGCGCGCGTTCGTCCGGATCGTAGCCGTCGGTCACTGGCTGACGCCTTCGATCAGCCGTTGCTGGCCGATCTCGGCGAGCACCGTTTCGCCGGCGATCACTGTCTGGCCCATCACCACGCGAGCATCGGTGCCAGCCGGAAGGTAAACGTCGACCCGGCTGCCGAAGCGGATCAGCCCGACCCGCTGGCCCATCGCAAGGATGTCACCGGGCTTGATGAACGGCACGATGCGTCGCGCGACCAGACCCGCGATCTGGGTGAAGCCGATCGCGATGCCGTCGCTCCGCTCGATCAGGATGTGCTGCCGCTCGTTCTCCTCGCTCGCTTTGTCGAGGTCGGCGTTCATAAACTTGCCGGGGATGTAGACGACCCGCCTCACCGTGCCGCCAACCGGCGCGCGGTTGATGTGCACGTCGAACACCGACATGAAGATCGAGACGCGCGTCACCGGCCCGGTCGAAAGGCCCCGCGTGCCGCTGCCGTCATCCATCTGCAGCTCGAGCGGCGGATCGACCTGCGCGATCAGCGAGACGAGCCCGTCGGCGGGCGACACGATCATGTTCTCGCCTTGCGGCACCACGCGCTCTGGATCGCGGAAGAACGCGAACACACCGACAGACAGCATCAGCAGCGGCCAGCCGACAATCTCCCAATCCAGCAGCAGCAGGAAGATCAGGCTGATGCCGACCGCGATGAGGCCGAACTTGCGCCCTTCGGGATGAATGGCGGGCCAATCCCACTGAGCATCGCCGCGACCGCGGTTATCGAGGATCTCTCCGGCCATCCTCCGCATCTAGGGCCGGGACCGGATAACCGCAACGGTAGGAATTATCGAAGTGACCGGTCATCGTCGATCGTACGCGCCGCGCGCGCGACGGATTCTGCCGGGAAAGCCTCCCTGTCGCCTGAGCGGCTCGTTCCATCCTCGGCACGATCCGCCTGCTCCAGCTCGTCGGCCGCCACATGCGCGCGCACAATGACGGCCGTATCCTCGTCACCGGCTCGATGCCCGGGCATCTCCCGCGCTCGTACCAGGTGGTCTACAACTCGACCAAGTCGTTCAGGCCCAGAAGGCCGATCCCGCCAAGGTCGCGGAAGATGGCTACGCCGCCATGCTCGCCGACGACGATCAGACGGTCAGCGGCCTGATGACCAAGGTGCAGGTCATGTTTGCCGATATCCTGCCGGACACCCTGGTGGCGCAGCTCCACCGCCTGCGGGGGCACAGCGAGGAAAAGCGCTCCGAACCCGCTTGATCCGGCCCAGCCCGGAACTGGTGGCGGCTAGGCCGCCATCAGCCCCGGCTTGAGCACGATCTTGGTGTATTCGTTCTGCTTGTCGTGGAACAGCTTGTAGCCGTCCGGCCCCTGATCGAGCGGCATGCGGTGGCTGATGAGGAAGGTTGAATCGATCTTCCCCTCGGCGATCGCGGTGTAGAGCGGGCGCAGGTACTTCTGCACGTGGGTCTGTCCGGTCTTGAGCGTCAGCCCCTTCTCCATGAAGGCGCCGAGCGGAAATTTGTCGATGAACCCGCCATAGACCGCCGGCATCGATACCCGCCCGCCCTTGCGAGTGGCCATGATCACCTGCCGGATCGAATGCGCGCGGTCAGTGCCGAGGAAGGTCGAGACCTTGATCTGGTCGATGATGTTGTCGGCGAACGCCCCGTGCGCTTCGAGCCCGACGCAATCGATCGAGGCATCGGGGCCGATGCCCCCGGTCATGTCCTCCAACGCCTCGTAGACCTTGCTCTCCTCAAAATTGATGCATTCGGCGCCAAACCTTTTCGCCAGCTCGAGCCGGTGCGGGAAGTGATCGATCGCGATGACTCGCTCCGCCCCCATCAGCATGGCGGACTGGACCGCGAACAGGCCCACCGGCCCGCAGCCCCAAACCGCGACGGTGTCGCCCGGCTCGATGCCCGCGTTCTCCGCCGCCATCCATCCAGTCGGAAGGATGTCGGTGAGGAACAGCACCTTGTCGTCTTCGATGCTGTCGTCAGGGATCACCAGCGGGCCGACGTCGGAGAACGGCACGCGGACGTATTCCGCCTGCCCGCCCGAATAACCGCCGGTCAGATGGCTGTAGCCGAACAGGCCGCTCATCGGCTGGCCGTAGAGCTCGCGGCCCAGGTCCTGGTTCTCGGCCGGGTTGCCGTTGTCGCACGCCGAGTACTGCTGCTTGTTGCAGTGGTAGCAACGCCCGCAGGAGATCGTAAACGGCACCACCACGCGCTGGCCCTTCTTCAGCGTGCTGGCGGAACCCACGTCCTCCACCACGCCCATGAACTCGTGGCCGAGTACGTCGCCCGATTTCATCGTCGGGATGTAGCCGTCGTAAAGATGCAGGTCTGAACCGCAGATCGCGGTCGAAGTGATCCGCACGATCGCGTCGCGCGGGTTGAGAACCTGCGGGTCGTCGACCGTATCGCAACGGACGTCATGCTTGCCGTGCCAGGTGATCGCTTTCATGCCGGCTGCTCCATCGCGATGGTTTCGTATTGATCGTCGTTGCGCTCCTCGCGCTGGCGCTGGTTGCGCGCGCCGGTGGCGATCTCGCCCGTTTCCATCAGCTGCTTGAACCGGCGCAGGTCGCGGCGCGACTGGATGCGCGGCTCGCGCTGGAACAGCTTCGCGATCAGCTTGCCGATCGTGCCGCCGGGCGGATCGTAGGCGATCACCGCCCGCACGACCGTTCCGCGCGCGCCTGCATCGACGAACTCGATGCGGCCGCTGTTCGCGATGTCCGCCTCATCCGTCGATTGCCAGGTGATCTGGCGGCCGGGCACGTCGCTGGTAATCACAGATTCCCAGGTCACTTCGTGGCCGCCCGGCGCCTTGACAGTCCACCGCGAGCGTTTGCCATCGATCGGCTCGATCGCCGCGATGTTCTCCATCACGCCAACGAGATTCACGGGGTCACGCCAGAAGTCGTACAGTCCCTGCGCGGGGCGATTGATGGTGACCGCTTCAGCCGAGAGGGCGCGCGCGGGCTTGGTTTCCTTCGAAGCGGTAACCGGCGCATCATCGTGATGGAGCCGTTCGCCGGCTATGGTGTCGGTGGGAGAATCGGACATTTCGGAGCACCTCGTGGAGTGGTGCATTCCGAACAGAGCCGCGCCGCGGCAGTTCCCCACCGAACGGAATTTTCCGTATAACCGGTAACTTAGGTTAGCCCGGTTGCCGCTCGAACCGGTGCAGCACCTGCCCAGCCCAGCCCATGATGCCCTTCGCGGCGATCTTCCATTCGCCATCCACCTTGGCGATCACGTCGCGGACATGGCCGCACCAGTGGAGATGCGGCGGCTCGGGCGGGCGGTTGATCGTCGCCCACGCATAGGACCGGACGACCCAGTGGTCGGGGCGGCCCTGCGGATCGGGCTCGAACACGAATTGCGCCATCTGGTGCTGGTGCCCGGGGAAGTCCGGCCGTTCATGAAACTTGAGCACCAGCTTGCGGATTTCGTCGCGCCCCTTGCGTACCTCGAGCTCCCCGGTCGAAGTTTCCTCGGTCGCTTCGGCATCTTCCGTGAACAGGGCGCAGTACCCGTCGGTATCGCCGGTATCGAGCGCCCAGCTGTAACGTGCGTAGAGCTCGCGGATTGCCAGCTCGTCCTCGACCGATGGATGCGTCATGCCACTCCTTCCAGTTTTGCCTCGCCGACCAGGCGAGGGGCGGTTTCCCTGAGGAACAGGGCCGCGGTCCCACCCATGGCCGCCAGGGCCACGAGCAGCCACAACGGTGCGGCCAGACCGTAACGATCCGATAGAAGGCCCGCGAGCGAGGGCGCCAGCACCCCGCCAAGAATTTCGCCGATCCCCATTACGATCCCCATCGCCGTCGCGACCTGCCAGGGGGCAACCGATTCGGTCGGCACGGTCGCCATGAACATCGGGAAAATTCCGTTGAACATCCACCCGACAAAGAAGATCGCGCCGAGCACGAACACCGGTCCGTCGTAATAGAGCGCCGCGAACGGCAGGGCCAAGCCCACGAACGGCATCACGATCATCACCGGCCTGCGCCCGATCACGTCGGACACTCCGGTAACGACGAAGCTCGCGATGCATGACGAAATGCCGAGTACCGCCATTAGCCCGGCCGCGGTCGTATCCGCGAAGCCCCGGTACTGCACCAGGATCAGCGGCATAAAGGCCCATGTTACCACCAGGTATGAGACCAGCAGTATCGCCATGACCGTGCAGGTCAGCACATTGCGGTTGGTGATGGTCCCGAGGATCGGCGCCTGCTGGCCGGGCTGTTTGATGACCGTCCGCGGGATCGGTCGCTCGATCACGAACAGGACGATGAGCAGCGCCGAGATAAGGCCCGGCACCGCGGCAACGAAGAACGCGTGGCGCCATCCCCAGGCCAGCGCGATCGGCACCAGCACCAGCGGGGCGACCGTAGAGCCCAGCAGGCTCGATCCGACGTTCTGCGTCACCCCCATCGCCATCGCCCGCCACTTGGGCGAGACTTCGGCCGCCACCATCGCATGGCTGATCGGCATCACACCGCCTTCGGAAAGGCCCATGACGAGCCGCGCACCCAGCAGCATCAGGAAGGTGCTCGCGAGCCCCGAGATCACGGAGCACAACGAGAATACCACCGTCGAGATGACGATGATGATCTTGCGCCGGGCGACCTTGTCCGACAGCCAGCCGACGAAGATCGCCGCGATCGCCCAGGTGAACGACAGCGCGGACCCGAGCAGACCGACTTGGGTATAGCTCAGGCCCAGCTCCGGCTGGACGAAGGGCATCAGGAAATTGAGCGCGTTCCGGTCGAAGAACAGGATGCCGAAGTTGAGACACAGAAGCGTGACCAGCAGAACCTGGTACAACGCGCTTGACCGGCTTCGCTCCACTGGCGTCCCCCCTCTCCCTGGTTCGCCGCGCAGGCCTAACGTGACTTTCGGCCCTGAGCCATCCCCATGTGCAGCGCGCGTTCTGCAATCGGTTGTAGAAGCCGGGCTATGGACCTAAGGTCCTCGGCAATCGCCGACGGGGAGAGTCGAGTGGCCGAAACAGTTTCAACACCCAAGGGAATCGCGCGCCGCAACCTTCTGCTGGCGGGCGGCATGGCGCTCGCGGCCACGCCGGTCCGCTCGTTCGCGCAGGCCCCTGCGCCGGGCGAAGCGATGTCCCGTTGGGATGCCGCCCCTTCGATCCCGTTGTGGACCGGTGCCGCGCCTAACGGCGGTTTCCGCAAGCAGCCGCTGCCGGACAATTCGCCGCCGATCTTCCTGCGCAACATCGAGCAGCCGTTCCTGCGCGTCTTCCGCCCCGACAAGCCGAACGGACGCAGCCTGCTATCGATTCCAGGCGGCGCTTACACCTTCGTATCGATCGCCAACGAAGGAGTCGACGTGGCGCGTGACATGACGGCGCGCGGATACACCGTGTTCGTGCTCGTCTATCGCCTGCCCGGGGAAGGCTGGGCCGGGCGCGAGGACGTGCCGCTACAGGACGCGCAGCGCGCCGTGCGCCTGATCCGCGCGCGGTCGGCCGAATTCGGCTGCGATCCGGAGCAGCTCTATGCCGTAGGTTTCTCCGCCGGCGGGCATCTCGCCGCTTCGCTCGCGACCGGATTCGCGGAGCCGATCTATCAGCCGCACGACCAGGCCGACGGTCTCTCGGCCAAGCCGCGCGCGGTGGGCCTGATCTATCCGGTAATCAGCCAGACCGAAGGGATCGGCCACGCCGAATCGACCTTGCGCCTGCTGGGCAAGGATCCGCCGATGCTCAGCATCGTACGCCGTTCCCCCGACCTTCACGTGAGCGCGGAGACGCCGCCGACGTTCCTCGTCCACGCGATCGACGATCCGGCGGTCCCACTGGAGAACAGCCTGCTGATGATGGGCGCACTGCGGGGCAACCGGCGGCCGGTCGAAGCGCACTATTTCGAGCGCGGCGGTCACGGTTTCGGAACGGGAGTGCGCGACCAACCGACCGCCGCCTGGCCCGATCTGTTCGCGGCCTGGATGGACACGCACGCGGCTTAACTTTCAAGCCGCTCCCGGGGGAGGATTACGATGAATCTGAGCAGACGGAATTTCGGACGCATGACCGGTTTGACGCTGGCGGCTGCTTTGGCGATCCGCAGCGGCATCGCGCCAGCGCAGACGGCTGCAGCTGGCGGCGGTCTCACCATCGACCAGCGCCTTGCCCCGATCGCGCCGGAACTGCGCCCTGCCGCGCGGCGCATGCTTGAGAACGGGTTCCCGCCGATAACCGCTGAAGTCCTGCGGACCCTCCCGGCGGGCGCCGGGGGGCCGATGCCCGAACTGCTTCCCGCAATTCCCGTTGCCGAACGCCAGGTGAAGCCGGTCGGCGCTTTGCCCGGCGTAACCGTCTTCACGGTTAACGCAGATCCCGCACACCGGCGCCCCGCGATCCTCCATATCCACGGCGGCGGCTTTCTGGTCGGGAACGCGCGCGGCGAGCTGCGCTACCTTCAGGAGATTGCGCAGACACTGGATTGCATGATCGTCACCGTCGAATACCGCCTCTCGCCCAAGGCGCGCTATACCGAGGCGACCGAGGATACCTACGCCGGCCTCAAGTGGCTCCACGACCACGCGGACGAACTCGGCGCCGACCGCGGCCGCATTGCCGTAATGGGCGAGAGCGCCGGCGGCGGCCACGCGGCAATGCTGGCGATCAAGGCGCGCGACCGTGGCGAGATTCCGCTGGTATTCCAAGCGCTGGTCTATCCTATGCTGGACGACCGCACGGGCAGCGCCGGGTCTATCCCTCCACATATCGCCACCGTGGGATGGAGCCCGCCCGAGAACCGCCTGGGCTGGGCGAGCTTTCTCGGCGTAGAGCCCGGCGGGCCGGATGTGCCGGTCGCCGCGGTCCCGGCGCGGCTCGACAATCTCGCTGGCCTGCCTCCGGCGTGGATCGGGGTCGGCGGCGTCGACCTGTTTGCGAGCGAGGATATCGAATACGCGCGCCGGTTGACGCTCGCGAATGTTCCCACGGAATTGCTGGTGGTCCCCGGCGGATTTCACGGTTTCGACCGGGTGGCGAGCGACACGTCACTCGCGCGAGACTTCACGCGTTCGAAGCTCGATGCGTTGCGGCGCGCCTTCGGCGGCGCGGCGGCTTAGCTTCCTTCGAAGCCCGCGGCGCGGCGGGCGAGCGCAATTGCGCCCAGCGGCCCGGCGTCGTTGCCGAGCGAGGGCAAGCGGATCACGTCGTTCGCCGAAGCCTTGTCGAAGAACGGCAGGTAGCCGCCCAGCCGTTCGATCGCGAGCGCACGGACTTTCGGCAGCAACCGTTCCCGCGCCATTCCAACCCCGCCGCCGATCAGCACGCGCTGCGCGGAGGTCGTCAACAGCATGGCGCAAACGAGCTCGGCCAGATCGCTGGCGACCATGCCCCAGCGCGGATCGTCGTCCGCAATCGTTGCCGGATCGGCGCCTAGCCGCACGGCCAGCGCCGGGCCGCTTACCAGCCCCTCGATGCAATCGCCGTGGAACGCGCACAGACCGGCAAACGTGTCCCCGTCCGCCCGGCGCAGTTTCAAGTGGCCGATTTCCGGATGCATCGCGCCGTGGACAGGTTTGCCATCGATCACCAGCCCGCCGCCGACTCCGGTGCCGATCGTAATGTAGCAAATGCTCGATCGTCCAAATCCGGCGCCCCACAGATATTCGGCCAGCGCCGCTGCGTTCACATCGGTATCGATCAGCCAGGGGCAACCCAGATTGCCTGCGAGCATGTCTGCGACGGGCGCGCCGCCCCAACCCTGCTTCGGGGTCGGCAGCATCGTGCCGAAGCCGGGCGCGCCCGCGGCCAGTTGCAGCGGACCGAAGGAGGCGATGCCGAGCGCCGCGAAGCCGGGCTCCCGCGCCCACGCTTCCAACTGCGCCGACAGGGCCTGCTGCGTCTCGCGCGGGCTTTTCGTAGGCACCACCGTGCGGGCGACGATCTCCCGGTTACGCGCGAGCACCGCGATCGACTTGGTGCCGCCCAGTTCGATCCCCGCGAAGTAAGGCCCCGGCGCCACGCCGCTCAATCCGCGAGGACCGCGTTCGCCCCGTCGAGCCGCAAGTGGAGTGCCGGTGCGAAGCTCGCGCCGAAGCGCCGCGGCTCGGCGGGCTCCCGGCCCCAGTTATCCACGAAGCTGGTCACCGAAAGGTCGGGCAGCACCAGCCAGCTATAAGCTTGCGCCGGGGCTTCGGGGGGATTTGCGAAGACCAGACCGGTCCCGTTGAGCGGGCGCCAGCCGCCGTCCAGCCGGTCAGAGACCAGACCGTAGAGGCCGGTCGGGCCAACCGGCCCGTCAGGGTTGAACACGTGCGCCTGGGTCGACCAGAACAGGTAGTAGGATCCGCCATGCACCACCACGTGGGGCCGTTCGAGCTCGTTGTTGAGGCCATCCGCGCTGACCACCGGGGGCAGGATCGTCCACTTTTCGCGCGCGGGATCGGTCGACACCGCCGCGCCCACGGCACCATTGAACGGCGACGTGGAATTGGCCAGCGAGGCGGCGAAGAACATCCAATGCTCCCCGCTGGCGGCGTCGAAAAAATAGGCAGGGTCGCGAAACGCCTTGATCGTCCCGACAGAACCGGTGCCCGCCTCGCTTGCCATGTACCAGGCGGGTTCGCGGCTCACGAACTCGGTGAGGTCGCGCCACTCCCCGAAGCGATAGCCATCGCCTAGCGCCTGAAGGGTTGCGCGCGCGGAAAAGAGGCGCTGGCCAAAGCTGAGCGTACCCTCCCCCCTCACCCCCGTGGCGGTGAAGTAGATGGTCAGGCTGCGGCCATCGTCGGCGAGAACTGCCGAGCCCGACCATTCACGGCTGCCGGGCGTGAAGCCCTCGGGAAACAAGGGGCCGAGATGACGCCATCCCTCGCGCCCGCACTGAAACAGATGGATGCGCGCCAGGCCGTGGCGCTCATCCGGATCGTCTCGATGGGGAGCGGCCAGCGCCATCCACAGGGTATCGCGGTCCCCCAGCACAGCGGGGTTTCCCGCAACGTCTTGCACCGGCCAGGCGTCCCACAGATCGATCTCCGGCGATATCCGCGCGAAATCGCCTGCTTCGATAAGAGGTGCATCGCGCAGCCGTGCTTGCCCGATAGCGCTTACGTGCGCAGCCTCCCACACAAACGGATTGAATGCGGCGCTGAGGGCCGTCGGAGAGAGCGATCCCGCCAAGTTATCGGCCTTGCACCGGCGCCGGAAAAGGCCATGGATCGGACGGCCGCGTACATGCCCCGCGTTTCCCTCGATCGCGCTCACCCATCATGCGCACCTGATAGAGAGCAGGCCCGCTGGACGCAATCGATTGCACGCAGGATTGCAAGATTTTTTCGCGCCGCGCTTCCGTGGGTCACGTGGATGCGCGGACGACCAGTTCGGGGTTCATAACCACCGATCCCGTCGGCTTGTTGTCGATACGTTTGAACAGGTTTTCGACCATGTGGCCCGCGCCGCCCGCGATGTCCTGCCGGATCGTTGTGAGCGGCGGAATGCTGCTGCGGGCAATCGCCAGATCGTCGTACCCGATCACGCGCACGTCGCCGGGCACTGAAAGGCCCCGCGCGGTCAGCACCTGAATCGCCGTGAGCGCGATCTGGTCCGAAGCGGCGAAGAATCCGTCGGGCATCTGCGCCGCGTCGTCGAGGTAGCTGGCTATATCCTCGCCGCTCAGTTCCGCGGCCAGGTGGGTGGGAATCTCGACCAGGTCGATCTTGTGATCGGCTTCGGCGACCGCCGCCCGCGCGCCTTGCAAGCGGAGCGTCAATTCGATGGCCCGCGGGTTGCCGAGAAAGGCAATCCGCCGGCAACCGCGCTCGATCAGATGTTGCGTAGCCAACCGCCCGCCCAGGTAGTTGTCGGTGCCCACGGAACAGTGAACCTGGCCCGGCACGAACGCGCCCCAGGCAACCATCGGCAGGTAGTCCCGCGCGGCGGCGTCCAGTACTTTCGACTGATCCGACTGGCCGACGACGATGAGCCCGTCGACGCGGTCTGCATCGATTATCCGCTGCACCCAGTCGTCGCGATCGGGAATGACACGCGACAGCACCAGATCGAACCCGCGCTCGGTCAGTTCATCTGCCAATGATCCGATCAACGTCATGAAGAACGGATCGGAAATATGCTGGCCGCGCTCATGGCCGAGCGGAATGACCACCCCGATCGCCCCGCGCTTGCGGGTCCGCAGGTTGCGCGCGATCATGCTGGGCCGGAAGTCGTGCCGTTCCGCCAGTTTGCGGATGCGCTCCGAGGTCTTCGCGCTGACGACTTCCTTGCCGGCGAGAGCCCGCGAGACGGTCGCGGCGGATACGCCCGCAAGCCTGGCAAGGTCGTATATGGTCCTGACCTTTTCCGTCATCCGACTCTCCTATGCCAGGCGCATTGCCGACGAAGCCATGCGCTACACGGAAGTGCCGATCGATCGCAACCAGCCTGCAATCTGGATGCCGGTAGCGCTTACAGGCCGGCGGGGGGGCCGTAATCCTCGCTGTTCCTCGCCGCCAGTCTCGCGGCGATCGGCTGGCGGATGTAATTCCACAAGCACAACGCTGCGAGCACGGTCGCGAAAGCCCCGCCCAGAGCCATGCTGTAATCGGTGTTGCCCGCCAGATCGCCGGCCGCCCCCATCGCCAGCGGCGCGATCACTGCACCAATGCAGGTGAAGAACAGCAGGAAGCCGGCGATCGAGCCGTGCCGGTTCTTGTCGAAACAACTGATGCCGGTTGAATTGATCGTCGGATAAAGGACCGACATGAACAGGCCAGTCGCCGGAAGCGCGAACACTGCGACCGGGCGGCCACCGGCGACGCCGATCCAGAATAGCAGCGCCATCGCCCCGCTGCACAAGGCCAACACCACGGTCCAATCGAAGCGTGCGAGCAGCCAGGCACCGAAGAAGCGGCCCGCTGCCCGCAGCACGAAGAACACCGAAACCGAGAGCGCCGCGAGCCATGCGTTCGGGCCCTCATACCCGGCGAAATAGGTCGGCGCCCACACGTAGATCGCCGCTTCGGCGCCGACGTAGAGCATCAGCATGATTGCGATGAACAACGCGGCCGGATCGCCCAGCATGCGGATCGCATCGCCGGGTTCGCCGCGATTTTCCTGTTGGTCCGCGCGCTTGCGTGGAAACGGCGCGAGCGCCGTGCCCAGAACCAGCAGCGCGCACAGCAGGGCGGCGACGATGTAGAGCCATTTCCAGCTCAGCCCGCCCTGGATCAGGAACGCGACGAGCGCCGGTCCGATGATCGCGCCTACCCCGAAGAATCCTTCGACCAGGTTCATGTTCGCCGCGTGATCGCGGGTGGAAGTCGAAACATCGCCGATCAGCGCGAGCGCGCCCGACTTGAAGATGCCGATCCCGAGGCCGGACACGAACAGCAGGACCACGAACAGCCCGAAGCTGTGGCCCACGGCGAACAGCGCCGAGGTCGCGCAGAACAACATGAGGCCGAGCAGGATCGTGCTTTTGCGGCCAATGCGGTCAGCCAGGAAGCCGAGCATGATCGCGGCGATGCCGATGCCCGACATCGACGCGTAGTGGAACGATCCACCGGCGGTCAGGCCCAGGTCGAATTCGCGGATGACCTCGGGGATGATCGTGCCGACCGAATCCGTCGTCATCGCGAACGTCGCGAACATAAGGAAGATCAGCAGCTTGAGAAAGCGTGTCGAGGCGGCGGTCGAGGAATCGGTCATCGCAGCTATTTCCCGTCCGTTGAATCCTGCCGGAAGATATCGAGATCGATCGCGTCCGCCATCGCCTGGTTTCCGGCATCGTTGGGATGGACGTGGTCACCCGGGTCGAACCGGGGATCGATCCGCAGCGGATCGGCCGGATCGCGGGTGGCCGCGTCGAAATCGATCACCGCGTCAAACCGACCGCCGGTGCGGATCCAGCGATTGACCGTTTCCCACATCGCGCGGCCTTCGTCGCTGTAGAAGGGGAGACCCTTGGTGCCGAGAATGGTCCCGCCAGCGACGTTGATGCCGTGGAGGTGCGCCCGGTCGATCAACTGGTCCAGCCCGTCGATAATCTGTTGGGCAGTGACTTTCTGGCTCTCGCGCATCCCCGGCATGATCGACATGTTTATGTCGTTGATACCCTCGAGCACGATCACCCATTTGACGCCGGGCCGGGCAAGCACGTCCTCATCGAAGCGGGCGAGCGCGGCATCCCCCGCGCCGGCCTTGAGGATGCGGTTGCCCGAGATGCCGGTGTTGACGACGCCCCATCCGCGCAGCGCCGGATCCGCCTGGAGGCGCTCGGCGAGTAAGTCCGGCCATGCCTTGTGCTGTCCGGGCGTGGTCGCGTAACCGTCAGTGATTGAATCCCCGAGCGCCACGATCGTCCCTGCGCCATCGTCCGGCGCGCGTACGCTAAGCCCGTTGAGCCAGAAATAGGACCGCACGATTTGCGGCGCTTCCAGTTCGCGTGACGCGGTCGCGTCGCGGGAAACGATGTACGTCGGATTGAGCCCCAACGCGTGGACCGTGTTCACCGGTGTGGAATTGGGCAGGTAGATGGAGACCGCGACTTCAGTGAGCGGCGGAACCGCAAGATCGATCGGGTCGCTCACAATCTTCGCGCCGGGGAACAGGGTCACCCCGGCCTTGCCCGCAAAAGTCAGTTGGCGATCCGAGTACGGGTCGATCGCGCCCGCCCTGGCGGCCAATGCGGCATGAACCGTGCCGAACACCACCGGCTCGCCGCCCAGCGCGTTGCTGAATTCGAGACGGAACTGGCGTCCGCCCGCAGTCGTGCGCACGATCATGCGCACGGTCTGGTCAACCAGGGTATCGGGAAACGGCACCATCGGCGATGGCGGAGGCGCGGGCCGAGGCTTGGCATCCTCTTCCGTCGGCGTGCCGCTGCGGAACGGCGGCGACGCCTGCGGGGCAAGCGCCTGCGCCGTGCCCCAACTCTCAATCCACCGTGCTTCGCTCGGCACCTGTGCGGTTGCCGGGCCGGCCACAACCAGGCCAAGGACGATGAAGAGCGACATCAGTCGCGACATGGCCGCTCCTCTCCCTGCCGGCGCCGGCCAGCATTATCGTGGCCGGACGCGCTGGACAATCGATTGCGAATCAACGCTCTCCCGATGGACAAACCGCCCCGCGCCGAAGGAGCACGGAGCGGTTTGCGTCCTTACCAGGAGGTCACCCGGAACCGGACCCCCAGGGTGCGCGGGGTCGGGCCGGAACCCGACAGCGGACCCGTGGTGCCGAGGAAGGTGGGGCCGCGCTCGTCGGTGAGGTTGTTGCCGATGAGGGCTAGCTCCCAGCCGCCATGGCGAACGCCCAGCGTCAGGTTCACGAGGTCATAGGGCTCCGCCAGCAGGCCGCTGCCCTGCAGCCGGTCGCCGCTATGGCTGAGCGAGATGTTGCCGAAGCCGTCGAAGCCGCTGGCGATCTCCCGGTTGTAGTTGACGTCGATCCGATAGTTGTTGGCGAGCGTGTTGGTCAGCCGCGCGCCCGGATAGAGCAAGGGCTGCGCCGCCGCGATCACCTCGTTGACCTTGGTGTACTCGCTATCGTTGACGTTGCCGACGAGCCCTAGGCTCAGCCCGTCGAGCGGCGTCTTCCAGTGGAGTTCGAGGTCGATGCCCTTGGTGACCGCGTCGCCGAAGTTGGCGAAGCCGTTGACCCCGTCGATCCCGCCGGTGACGGACGTCTGCAGGTTGGTGTACTCGAGCCGGTAGAGGTTCAGGCCGACGCTCAGCGCGCGGCCCGGGCTGCGCCACTTGAGGCCGAATTCGTAGTTCTTCGACGACTCCGGACTGAGAGCGACGGTGGCCGGCACCCCTGCGAGTTCGAGCGACTCCACCTGGACACGCGACTGGACGATCCCGGGCCGGAAACCGGTCGCGGCCGAGACGAACATCGTCAGGTTGTCTGTCGGCAGATAGGAGAGATTGACGCGCCAGGTCTCGACGCTTTCCTTGGTCGGAACGGACCCGCCACTATCTTTGAACGAGCGATCATCGTGATAGGTTCTAAGCCCGACGAGCGGGACGAGCTTGCCGTCCAAGAGGTCGTAGCTGACTTCCCCGAAGATCGCCCAGTTCTTGGTCAGGGTGTCGTTGTCGGCATTGATGTCGACCCCGAAAGCCGGAATCTGCAAGGCATTGACCTGCGGTCCGCTGCCGTCCTGGTAGGCTCCGCCAATCACCCAGTGGAGCGGGCCTTTACCGTTGGAGTTCACGCGCACTTCCTGGGCGAACATCTTCGGCAGGAACTGGCTGGAAAAGAACCCCGCCGGCGAAATCGGGATGTTGATCCCGAAAACACCTTCGAGATGGCTCGTCGCGCTGGTGATGGTGAACGGTTCGAGATCGATGGTTCCGGTGATGCTCCACAGCTTGAAGTTGCCGTTGGAGAAGCCGTCCTGGCCCGCGGTGTTCTCGAAGTACGGCGGCTTGACCGACGCGGTGAAGCCGGTGAAGTTCTGCCGCGGCTTGAAGTTCCAGTATTGCGCCCGGATGTTCACGTTGTCCCACGGGCGGAACAGGGCGACGACGCGGATGTCGTCGTTCTTCGCATTGTTCACGCCGGTCTGGTCCGGCGTCCCGTCATACGGGCCGAAATAGACGTCCGCCCAGCCGGCGTCGCGCGAGAAGCCGCCGCTCGCGCGGATTGCCAGGCGGTCCTTGATGATCGGGATCGAGAGCGCGCCCGACGCGCCGTAGTTCCAGCTTTCCGCACCCCTGGTTTTCGAAGCCTCGGCCTCGGCCGCATACTCGATCTCGTTGAGGTTCGGGTCACGGGTGTGGAAGATGAAGACGCCCCCCGACGAACCCTGCCCGTAGAGCGTGCCCTGCGGGCCGCGCAGGACCTCGATCCGCTCCATGTCGAGGAAGCGGACCGGCGGGGCAATGCCGAAGTTGGTGACGATGAACGGCGTGTCGTCGAGGTAATAGCCGATCGGCGAATCGCCGTTCTGGGTGACATTGCCGCGCAGGTTGTAGAAGCGCGAACCGTTGGACTGGCGGAAACCCTCCTGTGCGCCCGGAACGCTCGAAACCAGATCACCGATACTGGTGATGTTGCGTTCCTTGAGCTCCTCGCCGCTGAACGCCTGAATGGCCAGCGGGACCTCTTGAAGCGTCTGCGCGCCAGCCTTCTGGGCGGTTACGATGATGGTGTTATCCGGCGCATCCCTGTGCGGGCTCGCGCTAGTGGCGTCAGCCGCCGGCGAGGCATTGGCGCCATCCTGCGCCTGCGCCACCCCCCCGAAACAACCGACAGCAAGGGCGACAATCGCCGCCGAGTGCCTGAAACGCAGCATTTCCCTCTCCCCATGCTCGTCTTTTTCAATCGATTGCATACGTTGCGATCCACTCCCTGCCAAGCAGTTTCGGATGTAATGGGGGGAGATACGGTCAATCGATTGCGGGGTTCTTGCGTCGCCACCAATGAGGGCGTAATCAAAGCAAGCAATCGATTGCAGGCCAATGGGAGAGGTCGATGATTTGCCTGACTGCGCTTCGGCGCATTGCCCTTGGCGCCGTTGCGGCGCTCATTCTGGTTCCCCTTCCCGCCTCGGCGCAAACCGGGCAGCTGCGAGCCGGCGCGGCAAAGGTCGACATCACTCCCTCGGAGAGCGCCCTTCCCAAGAGCTATCGCGGTATCCTCGATCATCTGTTCGCGCGCGCGATCGTGGTTGACGATGGTGCCACCCGCGCGGCGATGGTCACCATCGACGCAGGTGCAATTCCGACCGAGCTATGGACGAAGCTGAGCGAGCGGGCAGAGCGTGAGCTCAAGATCCCGAAGCAGCAATTCCTTCTTACGGCGACGCACACACACAGTGCACCGTGGACGACTGTCGCCGGCTACGAGGACAAGATCTTCGAGGCGATGCAAAAGGCCACTACCGCGCTGAAGCCCGCGCTGATGGCTTCGGGCACCGGCGTTTCGTACATCAACGTCAACCGTAACATCATCGATCCCGCCACCCATCGCTGGTGGGAGGGGCCCAACTACGACGGCGCGTCGGACAAGACCGTTGCAGTCGTGCGGTTCGTGACGCCGGAAGGCGATCCGATCGCCGTCTACTACAACTACGGCGTGCACGGGGTCATCACCGGCACCCTCGATCTCGTGAGTGCGGACGTTCCCGGTGCCGCCTCCAACTACATCGAGGCGTCGCTCGGAAACGGCGCGGTAGCGGTCTATTCGAACGGCGCGGCCGGCGATCAGAACCCGATCTACTTCAACCAGACCTACGAGTTGCGCGACATCCGCATCAAGGATTACGCGAAGCGCGGTGAGGACATCAGCAACGCCATGCCGCCCGGCGGAACCGGGCTCGACCGCAGCAACCCGCGCGTCGCGCTATTGATGGAGCAACAGAAGCAGATGATCCTCTCGATGGGTCAGATGCTCGGCGAAGAAGTGCTGCACGTCTCCCGCGCAAGCCTCGATCGGCCAGTGAGCGAGGCGCGGATCGACGGGGCGCAGAAGACCGTCACCTGCCCCGGCCGCAAGCGGCTGGATGAGGGCCGCGCAGGGTACCCAGGCACATACGAGGATGCCGATCCGATCCCGCTGAGGCTAAGCTTGCTGCGGATCGGTGATATCGCGATCGGTGGCGTGGATGCCGAATTGTTCACTGGCATCGCCCAGCGCTTCAAGCGCGAGTCCCCCTACAAGCACACGATGATGACGACGCTGACCAATGGCATCGCCGGCAGCGGCTACATCCCGAACGACGAGGCCTATGGCTACAACACCTTCGAAGTGGTGTCGTCGCGACTCAAGCCGGGCTGTGCCGAGACCGCGATCGTCGAGGGACTTGTCGATCTGATCGGCGACACGGACAAGCGCCCGTAATCACCTGGGGGAGAAGCACCATGGCGACGGGCCCACGCAGCGGCGTCAGGCTGGCATTCCTTCCGCTGCTGGCGGCGGCATGTGCCCTTGCCGGCTCCGCCGCCATCGCGCAGCCCGCGGCCGACGAACGGATTGCCCCTGACGGAACGGTGACGCTCGACGGGGTTCGGATTGGGATACCGGACACCCTCAGCACGGAAGCCAAAGCCTACCTGCGCCTTCTGATCGTCGACAAGCCGTTCGGCACGCCGGTCGATGGCATCGTCAATGAGCGCAAACGGCAGGACGGCATCATGGGCGAATTCCTGCGACCGATGCGGGAGCGCTACAAAGTCGATGTCACCCGGCAGACGATCGCCGGGATCGTCACCGATGTCGTCGTTCCCGCCGACGGGATCGCGCCCGAGAACCGCAATCGCGTGCTGATCAACATGCACGGCGGGGGCTTCACCACGGGCGCGCACAGCGCCGCGCTGGTGGAATCGGTGCCACTCGCCGCGATCATGAAGATCAAGGTGATCTCGATCGATTACCGCATGGCGCCCGAATACCAGTTCCCCGCGGCGAGCGAGGACGTCGAGAAAGTCTACCGCGAGGTGCTCAAGACTTACGACCACGGCCATGTCGGGCTCTACGGATGCTCGGCAGGCGGGCTCCTGACGGCCCAGTCGACTGCCCGGATCGATGCGCAGGGCCTGCCGATGCCTGCGGCGATCGGCGTGTTCTGCTCCGGCCTCAATGGCTATTTCGGAGGTGATTCCACCGCCCTCGCCGGGCCCTTGCTGGGGATGTTGCCCCCGCCGCCAGGTGCCGCGCCGCCTTCGCGGCGATCTGTGGCCGGGCCATCCTATCTCGAGACTGCGCGCGCCGACGATCCGCTCGCCTATCCGATCGTGTCGCCGGACCTGCTGGCGAAATTTCCGCCGACCCTGTTCATCACCGGCACGCGCGGGTTCGAGTTCTCGAGCGCGCTCAATTCGCACAACAAGCTCGCGGCAGCAGGCGTCGAATCACAATTCCACGGGTGGGACGGGATGTTCCACGGGTTCTTCTACAACTCGGAACTGCCGGAATCGCGCGAGGCGTACGACGTGATGGTGAAGTTCTTCGACGGCCACCTGGCGAAGTAGCCGGGCAAGCGCGGACTGGCCGCTCCCGCCGTCAGGCGCGGCATTCGAACCCGCTCGCCTCACCGCCGTCCCTGCTCGCGACAGGGCGGGCAACGAGCGGATAGGGGCACAGCGGTCTCTCGCGACCTGGCCAGGGCGCGGCGGGGCCGGCCTTGGCGGGGAGGCTTTGCGGGGCCTCGCCGCGTTCGACCCAGCGTACCAGCGCGCCGAACGCATCGAACTGATCGGTGGCCGGGCCGCCCTGGCAATGCCCCATGCCGGGCACGGGGAACACTCGGGCAGTTTCCGCCGCCTTGCCCGAATAGCGGGCGTTCACCTCGTCCCACCACGCAAGCGTGTCGTTGATCGAGAATACGGGGTCCGAAACGCCGTGCGGCACGATCAACCTGCCGCCGCGCGCGCGAAACGCATCGAGATTGCTCGATCGGGCGGAAATGTCTTCCCATGCGGAACGCGTGAAAGGCGGCACCACGGCGTCGATCCCGCGCACGTCGCGGTCGAAATCATAATGCAGCATGTAATCGAGCAGCGCCGCCGGATCGGCAAAGGCTCGCGGCGGCGACGTGAACACCGCGGCCAGCGAAGGGCCGCCCATGGCGACGTTGATCGACGGCATCGACGCGTCGGGCGCCCCGATCATCCAGATCCGCCAGCCCATGTCGGACCAGCCTGCGTCCCACGTGAAGCCGGGGTAGATCTGCGCGCCGGCGCTGGTCCGCGGGCCGCGATGGATGGCCTTGAGCGCGTCGATCTGCGCATCGGACAGGCAGCCATCGGTCTTCCCCGCGCCGCATTGGCGCGCCTCGAGGCGCGGCAGGACCTTTTCCGAAGTGCACTGGCGCAACGCCCCGACAATGCCGTCGGCAAGCCCGTCGTCGCCATCGCACGCGTCGAGCACCGCTTCCCGCACGAGGGCGAGATCGGCCATCGAGAAACTGGCCGCCAGCGAACTGTTGGTGACCGGCTCGCCTTTGGCCTGGACCACCGATGCGAACGCCCGCGTGTTCCACGCTTCGCCGATCGCCGCGCGCGGCAGCGCGAAGCCCGGCGCACCTGCCACAATGCCATCGTAAAGCGTCGGGTATTGCTGGGCGAGCGCCATACCCTCCTGCCCGCCCTTGGAGCAGCCGACGAAGTAGCTGTAGCGCGGCGCGGCGCCGTAATAGGATCGGACGACCGCCTTCGCCGCGAGGGTCGTCGCCTCGAGCGAATCCCCGCCGTAATCGGCCCGGGCCTTGGGATCGAACCCGAACGCGGACTGCCCGCCTTGTTCGGGAACGGTGTTGGTGGCGTTGTCGTGCCCGGAGTCCTGCGACAGCACCGCATAGCCCTGCGCCAGCGCGGGCGTCGCCCCGCCCTGCAGCCGGCCGATCGCGTCACCCAGCTCTCCGTTGGTTCCGCCACCGCCCTGCATGAAAAACCGGCCGTTCCAGGCGTCAGGCAGACGCAGGTGGAAACGGATCGCATATTCCTGCCCGCCAACCCCGGCACGCTGCTGCATGATCGCGGTGATCTCGCAATGGGCGGGCAACATGACCGGGGATGACGACAAGCCGGGCGGCCCCGGCGGCGCGGGTGCATTGGCCGCCTCGCGGTGCGAGACGCTGGTCAGGCGCGTGCTCGCGTCCGGCCACCCGATCGCGGCACCATCGGCCAGTCGGGCGCAACGAGCGGCCGGATCGGCATCTCCTGCACCCGCGACCGTGCCGGGCGCCGTCGTTGCCGCGCATGACGACAGCAACGCGCCCGCGACCACGGCCAATCCCCGATAGCGACGCTCGAGCA
Source organism: uncultured Sphingomonadaceae bacterium (assembly GCA_964401045.1). Taxonomy (GTDB): domain Bacteria; phylum Pseudomonadota; class Alphaproteobacteria; order Sphingomonadales; family Sphingomonadaceae; genus CAYNXB01. The sequence continues at coordinate 53,527 of CAYNXB010000010.1, forward strand.
TCAGAACCTCACGGCTGCGCTGACGCCGAACTCACGCGGAGCTCCGTAGAACTCGTTGTTGCCGGATTGCCCGCTTACGTATTTCTTGTCGGCGAGGTTGGTGACATAGCCTTCGATTTCCCAATCCGCGTATCGTAGCGAGAGCTGGGCCGAGAGCAGTCCCCGACCGGCGAGATAGTCGAGCTGGGGATCGTAGAACAGGTTGGTCCAGCGCGAGCCGACGTAGGCATAGTTGATGCGCGGCGTGAGCGAGACATCGGCGCCAAGCAGGAATTCGTACTGCGCTCCAACGTTGTACGACCACTTGGGCGAGAACAGGTTCGGCCCGCCGCCCGCGGTGCCCATGAACGGCCCGTAATCGAAGCATGCCGGCGGGTTGGACGGAACGCCCGGCCCGCACTGCGGCCCGAGCTGGCCGATCTGCGGCAGGTCGCGGCTGTTGACCACGGTGACGGCATCCAGCTTGGAATCGACATAGGCGAGACCGCCATCGAAGCTGAGGCCGCCGAACTTGGCCTGCGCCTGCAACTCGAAGCCCTTGATGGTGGCATTCGAGATGTTGACCACCCCGCCCTGGCCGGTCAGCGGCTCGATCGCGTCGAACTGGAAGTCCTTGTAGTCCATGTAGAACCCACCAAACTGGGTGCGCAGGTGGTCGTCGAGCAGGCTGCCCTTCCAGCCGATCTCGTAGTCCCACACCGTTTCCGGGCCGAATTCCGACGTGGCGTTGTTGGCCCCGCCCGGCTTGTAGCCGCGCGCGGCGAAGACATAGATCAGGTTGTCATCGTTGACGTTCCAGTTGAGCGCGACCTTGCCGGTCATGCGCCCGTCCTCGTGGCTTCCGGCAAGGTCGGCCACCACCAGGCCGTTCGGGCCGAATACCGGCCCTTCGCTGCCGATGGTGACGCTGCCCTCACTATCCACCTTGTAGTGCGAGTAGCGCGCCCCGACCTGGACCTCGAGCGCCGGAGTCAGCTTGTAGCCGAGCTGCGCGAAGGCACCGAGCGTCAGCTTGTCCTGGTAGTTCACGATATCGGTCGGATCGCCGACGATGTCGCCCGCCCGGCTCTCGATGATCACGTCGATCTTGTTCTTCTGGTAGTAGCCCCCGACGATCCAGTTGAACGCGCCGTCGGTGGGCGAGATGATGTTGATCTCCTGCGTCGTCTCGCGCTCACGCACGAACTGGTCCTGCGTCTGCACGAAGCTCGCCGCGGGGTCGGTGGCCGAGGGCGCCAGCGCGCCGTCGTTATCGTAAAGGTTGTTGATCCGCTTGTTGGTGTAGCCAGTGAGCGAGCGTAGCACGATGCCGCTGTCCAGCTCGTAGCGCAGCTCGAGGCTGGAGTTGAACGCTCGCTCGTGATTGAGCGTCGGCGCATTGTAAGTCAGTTCGCGGATGTCGTCGGTACGCGCATTCTCGAACGCGGTCCCCTCGATCGGACGATAAGCGTAGCCGCCGGTGTTCTTGTCGATCCATTCGACCTTGCCCAACGCGCGAAAGCTTCCCGGCTGCCACATCACGCCGACGCGACCGGCCTGCTCGTCGAGACGGTCCGGGCGGTTGTCGTAGGGCCCGAGGTCCTCGTAGTAACTGTCACGCCAGCGCGAGACGCCGGCAAAACGCACCGCCAGCGTATCGCCCAGCGGCAGGTTCACTGCTCCTTCGGCGCCATATGCGTCGTAGCTGCCGTAATGCGCCTTGGCGTAGCCCTCGATGCCGTTGATGTTGGGATTGGCGGTGTTGATGAAGATCGCCCCGCCGGTCGAGTTCGAACCGACGAGCGTGCCCTGCGGCCCGCGCAGCACCTCGATAGAGGCGATGTCGTAGAAGCTCGACGAAGTGACGATCGGCGGCTGGAAGATGCCGTCGATGTAGGTCGCGACGCCGTTCGCCACCGCGGGCGAACCGCTGGCGATGCCGATGCCGCGAAGATTGACCGATTGCGTCAACCCCTGATCGGTGATCGAGACCGACGGTGCGGCGTACTGCAGATCCTCGAGGCTTTGCACCGCCTTGTCCGCGAGCTGATCCCCCGACAGCGCGGTTGCCGCGATCGGCACGTCCTGCAGGTTCTCTTCACGGCGTTGCGCGGTGACGATGATCTCTGGCGGGGCCTCTGCCTTCTCCTGCGCCTGGCTTTCGGGAGCGGCCTGCGCGTGCGCGGGCGCTGCGATTCCGGCGCCCAGCGCCAGAGTTGCCGCGGATACATAGAACGACACCGATGCTTTCATGACATAACCTCCCTTGAGTCGCCGGTTATGTCCGGCGTTGGGCGGAGATTAAGGCCAATTTCAATCGATTGCAACGGAGGGGAAAGGAGCCTCCACGCCCCTCACCGACGCGCGTGATCAGGCCGGCGTGAGCACGAAAGTGTAGTCCATCCGCTGCCACGGCTCGTCGCGCTCCACCCCGGCTTCGTGGCGTTCGAGCTCGATGACCAGGGACGGCTTGACGCCGAACACTGCATCGGAGGTGAGGTACTGATCGCCGCTGGCGAAAATGTGCGTCACCAGCGGCGCATAGCCATCCGCCGCGACGCGAAAATGCACGTGGGCGGGCCGCCAGGGGTGGCGGCCGGTGGCGGACAGCAGCTCGCCGACCGGCCCGTCCACCGGCACCGGATAGGACACCGGCACCGTGGCCCAGCAGCGCACCCTGCCCCCCTCGTCGGCGGTAAAGCGTGCGCGCAGATCGTACTCGCCCGGCGCCAGGTCTCGCTGCACGTCGTATAACCCGTCAGGCCCGCCTTCCCAGATATCCACCACCGCGCCGGAGATCGGCCGGCCCGAGGTATCGGTGACTTTCACGTCAACCAGCATGGGGATGCCGTCGCCGGCCCTGGCGATATCGTCGCCCTGCTGCGCTTCGGGCGGATTATCGACGTAGAACGGGCCCAGCACCGTGCTCTCGGTCGCGGCAGCATCGTTCGAGGCGTTGAGCGTATCGACCAGCATCGAAACCCCGAGCACGTCCGACAGCAGGATGAACTCCTGTCGCGCGCCCTGGCACATATGACCGACGCGGGTGAGGAACTCGATCCCTCCCATCCACTCTTCGCGCGTGGGCTCCACTTCGCTGACGAAGGCGTGCAGGTGTCGCACCAGCGCATCGGCGATCTCGCGCATGCGCGGTTCCGGCGCATCCGCGAAGCTGGCCCGGCTCGCGGCGGTGATGTGATCGGCGGTTACCGTGGTCATCGTTCCCTCTCCCATCCGCAGAGATTTCCCATTTGGGCGCAGCTTCGCAAGCGAGTTCAAGCGGCGCCGGCCGGCGCCGCTCTTGCCCGATCGCTGAGCCGCACCGTCTGCCATGCCAGGAGCCCGACCAGCCCGATCAGCGCCGCCCCCAGATACCACGGCGTGTCATGCCCGAAGCTACCGTAGATCAGCCCGAATGCCGGCGGCACGATGATGCGGCCGAGCGCGTTCGATGCCATCAACAGCCCCATCACCCCGCCCTGCCGATCGGGCGGCGTATTACGGCTGATGAGCGCACCCGCACTGGGAAAGGCAAGGCTGTGCCCGGTCATCAGCAGGCCCATCAGCAGCACGCCGGTCAACGGCAGGCGGATCACCGGCTGCAGCAACATCGACAGCGCCAGCAGGGCCAGCCCGATCACGATCACCCGCGGCTCGCCGTATCGCGCCACCAGCGGCCCGATCAGCACCAGCTGGGCGATCAGCCCCCCGGTTCCAAGCGCGAGGAATGCCAAGCCCAGCTCCTTGGCGCTCCAGCCGAAATTGACCTCGCTCCACAGCCCGTAAACCGCCTCCATCGAGGCGAACATGGCGATGCCGAAGAACGAGATCACGAACAGCCGCGTGAGCAGCGGCGAGGCGCCGACGAACACGATCCCTTCGTGATAACGTGGCAGCGGCACGCCCTTGCCCGTCGGTGGCACCGCGTCGCGCAACACCAGCAGGTTCCACAGCGCGGCGAGCGCCGACAATCCGCCCGCGATCAGAATCGGCGCGCGGAACGAGGCGAGCGCGATCTCGTCGCCAGCGAACAAACCGCCCAGGACCGGTCCAAAGGCGAGGCCGAGGCTGAACGCCGCGCCGAAATAGCCCATCGTCTTGGCGCGCCGTTCGGGCGGCGAAACATCGGCGATGAAGCCGGTGCACACGCCCAGCGTGCCGGAAAAGAAGCCGCTGACGATACGGATCAGGATTGCCAGCCATAGATTCGGCGCGAAGGCGAACGCGACATAACTCACCGCTGCACAGGCAGTGGTCACCGCAAGCACCTTGCGGCGGCCCCAGCTATCCGATTGGCGGCCCCAATGAATCTCGCCGAACACGTTGCCCAGACTATAGGCGGCGAACAGCAGCGCCACCTCGAACGATCCGGCGCCGAACACCTGGCCGTAGAACGGCAGCAGCGGCAGGATCAGGCTGAACCCGGCAATGTTGATGAATACCGCGACCAGCAGCGGCGGCAGGCGCTTATCCATCGTAGCGCGGTTCCGGCAGGCCCTTCACGCCGAGACCGTCGATGACGAAGAACGCGCCGTCGTCGGGGGCCGCCTCGCCACCCATGAACGAGGGGTCGATCGTGGGCACGAACAGGCGATCGAGTTCGGGCCCAAAGAACATCACGCTCGCCGGTATCTGCACCGGCATGGCGATCTCGCGCAGCACCTTGCCCTGCGGGGAAAGGCACAGGACGACACCGCCGCGGCAGATCGCAGTCCAGATATTGCCGTCGGCATCGACGGTCGCTCCGTCGGGAATCGGGCCGTATGCGGAACTGTCGAAGAACGGGCGGCGGTTCGACGCGCGGCCGGTCTCGATATCGTAATCGTAGGCGTAGATCAGATGCCGCAGGCTGTCTGCGTGGTAGAAAGTCTCGTCGTCCGGCGACCAGCACGGACCGTTGCCGAGGTGGATATCGTCGTCGAGCGGGGTGAGCTTATGATCCGGTCCCAGCGAGAACAGCCCGCCGATCGGCTCCTTCATCGCGCTATGGCTGGTGCCGAACACGAACCGCCCGCGGCGATCGACCTTGCCGTCCGCGAGTTGGACCTCCGGGTCGGGCGGATCGAGCAGTGCCAGCGGGGTCAGCGCGCCGGTCGCGGTATCGAGCGCGTGGATACCGTCAATCAGCGCGACAACCAGCCCGCCACCTTCGCGCACGGCGAGCGAGCCAACCATCGTCGGCACCTCCCAGCGCTGAAGGTTATCGGACGCTGGATTCCAGCGAAACACACGCTTGCCCGCGATGTCGACATAGTACATCGCCTGCTCGGCGACATCCCACACCGGCCCTTCGCCGACGAGACACTTGGGCAAGGCGAGCTTGGTGATTTGCGGCATGTCCACTCCCTCGCGGGATCATAACAGGCGTTACAATTGCCACAAGCGCGGGTTATCGAGCATGGGCGAGAAGACATGAGGAACAAGGGAATAGCCAGACGGGTCATACGTCGCGTGTATCTTGCACTGCGGGCGCTGCTCCCCAGGAACCGGTTCGGCGATGATATCGCCGCGTTCCTGAGCTTCGTTGCCACGCACCGGCGGTTGCCGCGCGATCGGCGATACTTCAACGACGTGCTCTATCGCATGAAAACCTCGGACGAGCTTTACGACCCCCTGCGAGTGTTCACCTCCGACAAGGAATTAGTGAAGCTCTACGTTCGGGCGATCGTCGGCGAGAAATACAATGTGCCAACCATCGCCGTGCTCCGCTCGCCCGAAGAGGTCGATCGCTATGATTTTCCCGCTCGCTGCTGCATCAAGCCCACGCAGGCGAGCGGACCGGTGATCGTGCGCATCGCAGGTGAGCCGATCGACCGCGCAACCATCAAGCGCTGGTTCGCACTGGATCACTACCGCAAGACGAGGGAAGCCAACTATCGCGGCCTGCGGCCGAAAGTGATCGTCGAGCCGGTGATCTTCGGTGGCGCCGATCTGCGGGACTACAAGTTGTTCTGCGTGAACAGCTCGTTGAAAATGCTTCAGGTCGATCTGGAGCGGCACATCGAGCATAAGCGGGCAGTGTTCGACAGGAACTGGAACGCGCAGGATTACGACCTTGCCCATCCACGTCCCGACATGGTGCCCGAACGCCCCGCAAACTTCGCGGAAATGATCGAAGTTGCGGAAAAACTCGCCGTCGGCTTCGATTTCATCCGGGTCGACCTCTACACAGATGGTCAGACTTGCCTGGTGGGCGAGCTTACCCACTGCCATGGCGGTGCATGCGAAATCTTTACTCCAGTCTCCGCCGAAGGGAAGGCGGGAGAGCTATTGTTCGGCTAAGCTGCACCAACCTGCGGCCATGCCTACACTTGTTGAATACCGCGTCTTGCGCAACAGCTCGATCGCAGCATAGGGGCGGCGCAACCGGCAAGATAGCCGGCCCGATTTCCCCGAGAGGCGTATGGTAGCGAAAAGTGGTAGGGTGCGCCGATCGGCCTTGAGCCTCATATATCGACTGCGCAAAATTCTGCCCGGGAATCGCTGGGGCGACCGGATCTTCTGCCTTCTCGATTTTTCCGTTCGTTACGGAAGGCTGCCCGGTAACCGGGCGCTGTTTCACGATGCGCTGTATCGGATCAAAGCGACCCGTGAAGCGCTCGATCCGCTGCGCGTGTTCGTTTCAGACAAAGAGCTTGTGAAGCTCTACGTCAGCGCCGTCGCGGGCGAGCAATTCAACGTCCCGACAATTGCTGTCCTCCGCTCTCCCGATGAGGTCGATCGGTTCGAGTTCCCGCCGGCGTGCTGCATCAAGCCGACCCATGCGAGCGGCAAATTCATTTTTCGACGCAATGGAGAGCCGATTGACGCGGCCGCAATCAAGAGCTGGTTTTCGCTCAACCACTACCGCGTCTGCCGCGAAGCGAACTACAAATGGCTCACCCCGAAGGTCATCGTCGAGCCGCTGCTGTTCCAGGGTGGGGACGTCCTCGATTACCGGTTCTTTTGCGTGAACGGAACTGCCAAGCTCATCGTGGTCGATGTTGATTGGACAGGTGACAAGCGGCGACTGATCTTCGACAGCGAATGGGCTGCGCAGCCCTATACGATTAGCCATCCGCCGAGCACCGCCACCCTGCCTAAACCGTCGAATTTCGATGAAATGAGGAGGATTGCTGAAGCGCTGGCAAGCCGCTTCAACTTCATCCGCATCGACCTCTACAGCGACGGCAAGACCTGCCAGGTCGGCGAGATCACCAACTGCCACGGCGGTGTGACCGCAACATTCATCCCGCCCGAAGCGGAGCGCGAAGCGTCGAAGCTCCTGTTCGGCTAACCGGTCGCGCGCCTATCTCGCCGCGCCGTGACAGTGCTTGTACTTTTGCCCGGAGCCGCACGGGCATTGCGCGTTGCGCGACACATTGAGCGCGGCGTAGGGGTTCGCGTCTCCCTCGGCGCCGCCCGGCCCGGCGGTGGGGCGCGGTGCGGCGGCGAGCGCGCCGAGCACCGTTTCGGCCCCGGCCATCCGCTGGCCCGGCGGCAATTCCGCAGTGCCGGTAAGGGGATCGATGTGGCCGGTCAGGAATTCGGGCAGGTCCGGCAGCTCGATTGGCGGCGGTGCCATGGGCGCCATGCGCAGCTCGCGCGTCATCAGTGACTGCGTGACGTCTTCGCGGATCCGCTCGAGCATGTTCTCAAACAGGCCGAACGCCTCGCGCTTGTATTCGTTGATCGGCGTCCGCTGTGCGTAGGCGCGCAGGAACACCACCTGGCGCAGCGCATCGAGGGTCGCCAGATGCTCTTTCCAGTGATGGTCGAGCCGGTCCAGCAGCACGCTCTTTTCGACCTGCCGCCAGATGCCCTCGTCGAATACGGCGGCCTTCTGCTCCATCTTGGCGTCGGCGAGCGCCACCAGCCGTTCCTCGAACATCTCGGGCTCGACCGATTCCTCCTGCACCCAGTCATCGAGCGGCACGTCGAGTGCCAGGACCCGGCTAATTCCTTCCCTGAGCGCTTCCACGTTCCACTGCTCGGGATAGGAGTCAGGCGGGCAGGCGTCGGCCACCATCGCATTGATGGCATCGTGGCGCATCGCCACCACCACATCGTCGACGCGCTCGGAATCCATGATCTCCGCGCGCTGCTCGTAGATCACCTTGCGCTGGTCGTTCATCACGTTGTCGTATTCGACGACCTGCTTGCGGACCTCGTAGTTGCGCGCCTCGACCTTCTTCTGCGCGGTCTCGATCGCCTTCGACAGCCACTTGGAGCCGATCGCCTCACCATCGGCGAGGTTCGAATTCATCATCCGCGAAAACAGCGTGTCCGGCCCGAAGATGCGCAGCAGATCGTCCTCGAGGCACAAGTAGAAGCGCGAAAGGCCCGGATCGCCCTGGCGGCCCGAGCGGCCACGGAGCTGGTTGTCGATGCGGCGGCTCTCGTGCCGCTCGGTGCCCAGCACGAACAGCCCGCCGGCTGCGAGCACGCGATCGCGTTCCGCCGCGACTTCGGCTTTGATCCGGGCGATCGCGGCCTCCCGTTCCGGCCCTTCGGGAACGTCCTTGAGCTCGCCATCGATGCGAAACTCGACGTTGCCGCCGAGCTGAATGTCGGTGCCGCGGCCTGCCATGTTGGTGGCGATGGTCACCGCCCCCATGCGGCCGGCCTGCGCGACGATGTGCGCTTCCATCTCGTGGAAGCGGGCGTTGAGCACGTTGTGCTTGACACCTTCCTTGCGCAGGTACTCCGACAGAAGCTCGGACTTCTCGATCGACACCGTGCCGACCAGCACCGGCTGTCCGATCTTGGCCTTTTCGGCGATCGCCTTGGCGATGGCCTGGAACTTGTCGGCGGTGTTCTTGTAGAACTCGTCTTCCTCGTCGATCCGCTGCACCGGTACGTTGGTGGGGATGGTGACGACGTTCATCTTGTAGATGTCCCAGAACTCGGCCGCCTCAGTCGCGGCGGTGCCGGTCATGCCGGCCAGCTTGGGATACATGCGGAAGTAGTTCTGAAAGGTGATCGAGGCCATCGTCTGGTTCTCGGGCTCAATCTTGACGCCCTCCTTGG
>CAYNXB010000011.1:0-49491 GCA_964401045.1 uncultured Sphingomonadaceae bacterium
TGGCAGGGCTTCACGCTCGATCCCGCGGACGGCGCCAACGCGCTCGCCCGCTTCCGCTCGAATCGCTTCGCCGGCCTGCTCGTGGCGCTGGCGTGCTTCGTGGTAGGGAACGCCTGACCGAAGCCCCCTCCTCTTCAGAGGAGGGGGTTGGGGGTGGTGAAGGCTGCAAGACCCCACCCCTCGATCCCCTCCCCTGAAGGGGAGGGGAGGAAGTCAGCTAACGGTCGCCTTGACGATCTTGCCCGGCTCGCGCGGCGGCTCGCCCTTGGGGAGCGCGTCGATGTGCTCCATCCCGCTCTCGACCTGGCCCCACACGGTGTACTGCTTGTCGAGGAAGCGCGCGTCGTCGAAGCAGATGAAGAACTGGCTGTTGGCGCTGTCCGGCACCTGGGTGCGCGCCATCGAGCAGGTGCCGCGCACGTGCGGCTCCGAATTGAACTCGGCCTTGAGGTCGGGCTTGTCGCTGCCGCTCATGCCGGTTCCGGTCGGATCGCCGCCCTGCGCCATGAAGCCCGGGATCACCCGGTGGAACACGACTCCGTCGTAGAACCCTTCGTTGGCAAGCTCGGTGATCCGCTCGACGTGGCCCGGCGCAAGGTCCGGCCGCAGCTTGATCACGACGTCGCCGCCCGAATCGAGAGAAAGGGTGAGGGTATCGCCGGCCATGATCGTGTCTCCTGAAGTGCGTTTGCGCGCTCAAGCGGCGAAGCGATAGCGCGAAGGAACGCGCCATATAGGCAAGCGGCGCGCAAAGTCACCCTTGGCTTGGTTTTTGCGCTGCACAAGCATAGGGCGAAGCGCATGGTCGAACCGGAACTCGAAACACCCGTCGTGGAGGAGGATATCTCCGACACCGGCGAGCATTTCGACGAGGAAAACCGGCTCAGGTCAGAATTCGTCGAGCGCGTGAGCGAAGCGCTCGAGAGCGGTGACGAGGGGCGGGTCTACGACCTCGTCGAGCCGCTCCATCCGGCTGACATCGCCGATCTGTTCGAGCTTCTCGACCGCGACAAGCGGCGCAAGCTCGCCGCGGCGATCACCGACCTGATGACCGGCGAAGTGATCGCCGAACTCAACGATTATGTCCGCGAGGACATGATGGAGTCGCTCCCGGCGCAGGCGGTGGCCGAGATTGCGGAGCAGCTCGACACCGACGATGCTGTCCAGCTGATCGAAGACCTCGATCATGCCGACCAGCAGGCGATTCTCGCCGAGATGGAGCCCGAGGACCGGGCTGCGATCGAGAGCGCGCTCGCCTATCCGGAGGAGAGCGCGGGGCGCCTGATGCAGCGCGAGCTGATCGCGGTGCCCGAGCACCTGACGGTCGGCGACCTGATCGATTACCTGCGCGACAACGACAACCTGACCACCGAATTCTGGGAAGTGTTCGTTGTCGATCACACCCACAAGCCGGTCGGCACCTGCCAGCTTTCGTGGATACTGCGCACGCCGCGGAACATTGCGCTGGCCGATGTGATGAAGCGGGATCAGACGCTGATCCCGGTGTCGATGGACCAGGAGGAGGTCGCGCTCCGGTTCCAGAAATATGCGCTGATCTCCGCCGCCGTAATCGACGAGAACGGCCGCCTGGTCGGTCAGATTACTGTCGACGACGTGGTCCACATCATTCAGGAAGAAGCCGCTGAGGACGTCCTGCTGCTGTCCGGCGCGGGCGAAGGCGACATCAACGAGCCGATCCGCAACGCCTATTGGGCGCGGGTAAGGTGGCTGGTGGCGAATCTCGTCACCGCCTCGGTCGCCTCGTTCGTGATCTCGCGATTCGAGGATGTGATCGCGCAACTGGTGACGCTGGCGGTGCTGATGCCGATCGTCGCCGGGATCGGCGGCAACGCGGGCACGCAGACGCTGGCGGTCACGGTCCGCGCGCTCGCCACCAACCAGCTCACCAGCAGCAACATGTGGCGCGCGGTGCGGCGCGAGATATCGATCGCGCTGCTCAACGGGGTGAGCGTGGCGTTGGTGATCGGCGTGGTCGTCACCCTGATCTTCGGGGACTGGCACCTCGGCATGGTGATCGCGCTGGCGATGCTGACCAACATTCTTATCGCCGGGGTTGCCGGCGTGCTGGTGCCGCTGACGCTCGACCGCTTCCGCGTCGATCCGGCGATCGCCTCATCGATCTTCGTCACCATGACCACCGATTCGATGGGCTTCCTGGTGTTCCTTGGCCTCGCGGTTGCCACCGGCCTCGTGGGTTGAGCGATGCCGCTGCACATGACCAAGATCGCTTACGATTGCGCCGATCTGGCTGAACTGCAGAGCTGGTTTGGCGGCGACGAGCCCGAGAAGCGTCTGACCACGCGCTACGTGCCCAAGCGCCGGGCGGAGATGGTTGGCGGCTCGCTGTTCTGGGTTCACCAGCATGCGCTCGTCGCGCGCAGCCCGATCATCGGCTTCGAACAGAAGGACGACGGCCGCTGGTGGATCGTGCTCGAGAACCGGCTGATCCTCGTCCACCCGCGCGTCAAGCGCGCGCACCAGGGCTGGCGCTACCTCAAGGACAAGGACGCACCGCTCGACCTCGCGCACGGCGAGGTTGCCGGGGACGCCCTGCCGGTCAAAGTAATCCGTGAATTGGCAAAGCTCGGGCTGGCCTGAAATCGGCCGATTTGCCATTGCTTAACCCGATGCTGTCTTTGGACGGCGGACGGATCGATCACCGCGGAGAGTGCCATGGCCAAGTTCATCCTCACGACCTGGGAAGGCGGCGGCGCGGTTGGGCCGGTCGTCACCGTCGCGCGCAAGCTGGTCGAGGCCGGGCACGACGTGCGGGTGATGAGCGACGCCTGCAACCGGCCCGAATCCGAAGCTGCCGGCGCGAAGTTCGTCCCGTGGACCCGCGCGCCGAGCCGCACCGACCGCAGCCGCGAGAGCGAGATCCTGCGCGACTGGGATACGGACGACGTTGCCGAGAGCTATTCCCGGGTGATCGGCTCGCTCGTCGCCGGCCCCTCGCAGGCTTACGCGGAAGACGTGATCGAGGAACTCGAGCGCGATCCGGCCGACCTGATCGTCACGAGCGAGTTGTTGCTCGGCGTGATGGCCGGCGCGGAGGCGAAGGGCGTGCCGTTCGCGATGATGCCGTGCAACACCCTGATCACCACGATCAAGGGCGCGATCGACGCCGGCATGTTGCAGTTCTTCGAAGCCAACCCGCCCACCGACCCCGGCCTCGCGATGAAGGTCCACGCGCTCAAATCGATGCAGGCTGCGATGGCGCAGGGCATTCCGGCCATGAACCGAGGGCGCGTAGCGGTCGGCTTGCCGCCGGTGCAGCACCTGTTCGAACAGCTCGCCCCGGCGAAGAAGACGCTGATGGCGGTGAGCAAGGTCTTCGAAGGGGCGCCGGAACAGGATCCGGCGGGCGTGGCGTTCATCGGCGCGCAGCTCGATGAGCCGGGCTGGGCCGAGCCGTGGACTTCGCCATGGCCGGCCGACGACAAGCGTCCTCTCGTGTTGGTCGGGTTCTCGACCACGTTCCAGAACCAGATCGGGGTGCTTCAGAACGTCATCGATGCGCTCGGCACCCTGCCGGTGCGCGGGCTGGTGACGCTCGGGCCGACGGTTTCGCCCGGTGAGCTCAGCGCGCCGGACAACGTGCAGGTGGTGCCCAGCGCTCCGCACGGCGCGGTGATGGAGCAGGCGAGCCTCGTGATCACCCACGGCGGCTTCGGCACGCTCGCACGGGCGCTTACGCACAAGCTCCCGGTGCTGGTGATGCCGATGGGCCGCGACCAGGGGCTCAACGCCGAGAAGGTGATGGCGCATGGCGCGGGCCTGGCGCTGCCCCCGGACGCCGATCCGGCGACGATCGCGGGTGCGGCGCAGAAGCTCCTGGCGGAGGCGAGCTACGCCGAAGCCGCGGGGCGGATCGGCGAGGCGATCAGCGCCGAAATGCGCGAAAGCCGGGTCGTCGAGGAGCTGGTCGCGCTCTCTCGCGCCGACGAGGGCGCCTGAGCGCGCTCAGCCCGGCTCCTTCGCCAGCTCGACCACTCGGCGCAGCGTTTCACGGTAGACTTCGGGCTCCTGTGCGCCGGGGATCAGGTAACGTCCGTTGACGATGAAGCTCGGCACCGAGCGGATCTCGTTCTGCAGCGCGCGCTGTTCCTCCATCCGCACCGCGATCCCCAGCGCCTCGTCCTCCAGCGCCGCTTTCGCCTTCGCCCGGTCGAACCCGAGATCGGCGGCGATATCGAGCAGCACCTCGCGTTTTCCGACGTTGCGGCGCTGCTGGAAATGCGCGCGAAACAGCGCGAGGCTGAGCGCGCTCTGGGCAGCCGGGTTCTGGTCCGCGAGCGCCCAGCGCAGCAGCTTGTGCGCCTCGAAGGTGTTCCACATCATCGGTTCGGGCGCGGCGCCTTCGCCGTCGTATTCCATGCTGAACCCGGCGCGGGCTGCCACATCCAGCAGCCTGGCGCGCATCTCGGCCACTTCCTCGGGCGAGCGGTCGTAGACTTCGGCGACGTGCTGGGCCTGCGGCTTGCCGTCGGCGGGCATCTCCGGATTGAGCTCGAACGGCATCCATCGCACCTCGACCTCGATCTCGCCTTCCAGCTCTTTCCGCGCCTTGGCGAACTGGGTGTAGCCGATTGCGCACCACGGGCACATCACGTCGGACCAGATGTCGACTGCGACCTTGGGCGGTACGGGGGGAAGGTCTTCGCTCATTGTTCCAGCCACCATTTCAACAGCTGATAGGCGATCGCCACCGATGGCGGCGTAAGCAGACGGCCGTTCTCGTCACCTGCCATGGCAGCAGTGATCTCCTCCCGGGTAAACCAGTGCGCCTCTTCGAGTTCGGTCGTGTCGATTACGAGGTCGGTGTTGTCGGCAAACGCGTGGCAGCCAATCATGAGCTGGGAGGGAAACGGCCACGGCTGGTTGGCGACGTAGCGCACGTCACGCACCCGGATGCCGGATTCCTCCAGAACCTCGCGCGCGACGGCCTCCTCGATCGTCTCGCCCGGCTCGAGGAAGCCGGCGAGCGCGGAATAGCGCCGCGCCGGCCAATGCTTTTGGCGGGCGAGCAGCAGCTTGTCCTGATGCTCCACGAGCATGATCGCCACCGGATCGACGCGCGGGAAGTGCGGAGCTTCGCACCGCGTGCAATCGCGCTGCCAGCCGCCTTTGGCGATGCGCGTGCCGCCGCCGCAGCGAGCGCAGAAGCGATGCCGTGCGTGCCAGTCGATCAGGCTGCGCGCGCCGCCATAGGCGGCGAGGTCGTCGGGGCTCATCCGGTTGAGCAGCTGCCACACGTCACGGATGGCGTAGGCGGGTGCGGTGTCCCCCGTCTCGGGAACTGCCGCGAACATCGCGCGCCCGTCGACCAGGCCGAGGAACACCATCTCGGCACCGCCTCCGGTTTCGGGAAGGGTGTCCCATTGCAGCGCGCCGTTTTCATCGAGCAGCGGCATCAATCCGTCGAGCCGCAGCAGCCGCGCGCCTTTCGCACTGAGCGCCGCCAGCCGCTCGGGATCGGAGCGGACATGGTCGGCGCGGTCGAGGCGCGATCCGGCGAAGGCTATGGTGGTGGCGATGTTCACGCGTGCGCGCCTCGGGCTGCGAGATCCTTGACGATCGCGGCCGGGAATTCTTCGATCAGCGGGTAGGTCATCGACGGCATGTACTGCGTGAACAACCCGGCGCGCAGGCCGGAGTTCCGGTCGACGAAGCCGATTGTCCCCGCCGCGCCGGCCCAGCCATAGACGCCCGATAGCGCACCTCGCCCGACCCGCCCGCCCGCGCCGTAGCCGTAGCGCCCGCCTTCGTAGCCGCCGTCCGGTGCGAGCGTGTCGGGCAGGAGGTCGGAGGTGCCCATGCGCACAGCCGCCTCGGCCATCACCCGCTGGCCGCCGATCTCGCCATAACCGGTGAGCATCTCGAGGAAGCGGTCGTAATCGCGCGGGGTGCTGGCGAGGCCCGCGCCGCCGAACGGGAACGCGGGCTTGTCGAGATAGACGGACGACTGGCCTGGATCGATCGGCAGCAACATGCCGTCGGTCAGGTAATAGCTGGTGGTGAGGCGGTCGGCCTTGGCCTTCGGCACCTGGAAGCCGGTGTCGTGCATGCGGAGCGGATCGAAGAACTGCTCCTGCAGGAAGCGATCGAACGGCTGGCCCGAGACGACTTCGATCACCCGGCCCATCAGGTCCATCGCCATCGAATAGCTCCACCGGGTGCCCGGCTGGTAGACCAGCGGCATCTCCGAGAGGCGGTCGGCGAACAGCTCGAGGCTGCCGACCGGGGTGCCGCGAAACGCCGGCACGCTCTGCAGGCGGGTGACGAGGCCGGGGACCACGCCGCGATTGCGGTACGCCTCGGAGATCGGCCCCTGCTGCACGACTCCGTAGCCGATGCCGGCGGTGTGAGTCAGCATCTGGCGAATGGTGATCGGCCGCACCGCGGGCTCGAGGTTGTCGGAGGTGATCGGCCCGTCATAGACTTTCTGCACCTGCATGGTCTTGAACCTGGGCAGGATCTCGTAAAGCGGCTGGTCGAGCCCGAGCTTGCCCTCGTCGATGAGAATCATCGCCGCCATGCCGGTGATCGGCTTCGTCATCGAATAGATGCGGTAGATGCTCGAAGCGTCGGATGGGCGCGGCTTGCCGAAGGTGTCGAAGCCGGCGGCGATCACGGTGGGCTCGGCACGGCCGAAACCGAGCGCGACGATCATGTTGGCGACCTTGCGGGCATCGACGTAGGAATTGATCAGCGCGGTGACGTTCGGCCACGCGGCAGGTGTTCGCGCGAAGGCGGGAACCGCGGGCAGGGCTGCCCCCGCGCCAAGCAGCGCGGCGCCGCCGAGCCATTCGCGGCGTGAGAGCGGCAGGTTCCAGTCGAGCGGCTTCATGGCGATTCTCCCGGCGGACGCTTTCCGCTTCTGTAGGAAAGTGACGGGTGTGACACGGTTCTGGAGAAGAAAATTCCGCGCGATCCGAACGGCCTGTGGCGAAGGAGTGCAGGCGGATGAAGGCGAGTGCGCATGGGGCGATCTAGCGCGGTTTGGCAACGGTAGGAAAGCGCCGGCTTGCAAGGGCAGCCTGTGTTATCCATATAGCACACATGCTGAACATCCTTTCGATCGTGATCGGGTTCGCCGCGTTGTTGCTGGCGATCCCCTCCACCATTCCGCTGCTCGGCTGGGGGAACTGGTTCGTCCTGCCGATCGCGCTTGCAGGCGCGGGGATCGGCGCTCTGTCGCGCTCGAATGCGGGGCGCAACTTCTGCCTGATCGTGTTCGCGCTGGCCGTGGTGCGGCTGATGATCGGGGGCGGGATTATCTAGGCTCGCGCCCCCGTACAATTACGCAACGCGCCCGCTCTCGGATCGTGAAACATTAGCTTTCCTTTCTCACGGGAGCATCCGATGCGGCACTTTCATCCGATCAAGGCCGGCGTTTCCGTCGGTGCAGTTGTGGGGCTTTGGCATTTCGTCTGGGTAAGCCTCGTGGCCCTGACGTGGGCGAAGCCGTTCATGGACTTCGTGCTTCGGCTGCACTTCATCCAGCTCCAGTACGAGCTTGCCCCGTTCGCCATTGGGCCGGCTGCGGCGTTGGTGGCGCTGACGTTCGGAATCGGCTGGCTGTTCGGTTTCGTCTTTGCGCTGATATGGAACTGGCTGGCGGCAGTGCCATCCTCCGCGACGCCGGGCGTCAACGCGTCATCGCCAGCGTAGCGGCCTTGGCGAAGAGAGTGGGGAGGCCCGCCTCCTCGAGCCTGTCGAGCGTCCACCACTCACCGTCTTCGAGCGCATCGAACGCATTTCCGGCATAAACCGCGACGCCCAACGTCAGGTTGAAGTGCGTGAACCCATGCCGCACCACACCGCCTGCCTGCCATTGCCCGGGCACTGGCGCATCCTCTGACCCGTCGACCCGCGCCGACCAGCCGTCGTCGGGCAGAGCGCGCATTCCGCCGAGCATGCCCTTGCCAGGCCGCCGCACGAGCCACACGAAACCGTCCCGCTCGATCCAGAACGCGGTGCCGCTCCGCTCCGGCTTGGCCTTCTTTGCCGCCTTGACCGGGAAGCGCGCCGGATCGCCGGTCTGGCGCGCAAGGCAGTGCGCGTTGACCGGGCACAGCAGGCATTTCGGATCGCGCGAGGTGCAGATGGTTGCGCCCAGGTCCATCATTGCCTGTGCGAAATCACCGGCGCGCGCGTCTGGAGTGATCGCACCGGCGTGCGCGCGGATCGCTTTTCGCGCGCCGGGCAGCGGCTCGCCGATCGCGAACAGCCGTGCGACCACGCGCTCAACATTGGCGTCGACCGGCACCGCGCGCTTGCCGAAGCCGATCGCCGCCACCGCCGCCGCGGTGTAGGCGCCGAGCCCGGGGAGCTGGCGCAGCGCTTCCTCGCTGTCGGGAAACCCGCCCATCGCCGCCACTTCACGCGCGCAGGCGATCAGGTTGCGCGCGCGCGAGTAGTATCCAAGGCCTGCCCAGGCGGCCATCACCTCCTCTTCGGACGCCGCAGCCAACGCCTCGACCGTCGGCCAGCGCTCGGTGAACTTGCGGAAATAGGGCGCGACCGCGCCGGTGGTGGTCTGCTGCAGCATCACTTCGCTGAGCCATATGCGGTAGGGATCGGGCGTCTCGCCGCTGCCCGGCGGGACGCGCCACGGCAGCGTGCGGGCGTTGCGATCGTACCATGCGAGCAGCAATTCGGAGATGGTCCCGCTGGCGTCCATCGGGGCGCTATGGCATGGCCCGGCCGGTCATGGAACGGGACGCTCCTCCACCTGCCAAGCCGCGCAAGAAAGTGCAGGCGCGCCCTTACGAGCGGCCGCGCGGCGGAGCCGCCAGACCGATCGCCGAGCTGGTGCCCCAGATCGGCCGCACCGCTTTCCGCCGCTTCGGGTTCGTCCAGTCGAACGTGGTCACCCGCTGGCCCGAGATCGTCGGCGAGGCGCACGCCCGGGTCTGCGAGCCGGAGTCCATCCGGTTCCCACCGGGAGAGAAGAGTGACGGCATTCTCCAGCTCGTGGTGCGATCCGCGCACGCGCCGTTGATCCAGCAGGTGATCCCCGAGATCATCGAGCGGGTGAACCGCTTCTTCGGCTACAAGGCGGTTGCGCGGGTCAAGCTGCGGCAAGGGGAGGTTAAGCCGCCTCGTGATGAAAGCCGGGCGAAGGCTCCACCTTCGCTCAAGCCGATTCCGATGGAATTGGGGGATAGCCTGCGCGATATCGGCGACCCCGAACTGCGCACGGTGCTGGAATCGCTGGCCCGGAGCCTGGGTTCGCAGGAGGACGAGACGAAATGAACCGCGTTATTCGCGCCCTGGCCGTAACTACTTTCGCCGTGCTGGCGATCGCGGCGACTGGGAACTGGAACGCCACCGTGGCGCAGACCAAGGGCGGCCACGTGCTCGGCAATCCGGCGGCCAAGACCAAGCTGATCGAGTTCGTCAGTTACACCTGCCCGCACTGCGCGCATTTCGAACAGGAAGCGGGCGGCGCGATCAAGCTCGGCTGGGTGCAGAGCGGCAAGGTTTCGGTCGAGGTGCGGCACGTCGTGCGCGATCCGGTGGACCTGACGGTGGCGATGCTGACCAACTGCGGCGCCAAGGAGAAGTTCTTCCAGAACCACGCGATGTTCATGCTCTCGCAGGACAAGTGGATCTCCAGGGAGCAGCTCGCGCTGCCGTCGCAACGACAGCGCTGGAGCAACGGCACCCTGGCCGCGCGCTGGCGCGCAATCGCGTCAGACCTCGGGTTCTACGACATGATGGAGACGCGCGGTTATTCGCGCGTGCAGGTCGACCAGTGCCTGGGTGACGAGGCCGCCGCGAAGCGTATCGCCGAGCAATCCGAAGCCGATGCGACCACCTACGGGGTCAACAGCACCCCGAGCTTCGCGCTCAACGGCAAGCTGCTGAGCGACGTCCACACCTGGGACCAGTTGCAGAAGGCTGTGAAGCTCCAGTGACCCGCGGTGTGATTTGCGTGGTTTTCCGCCGGTAACTTGTGGGAATCTGCCGGCAGTCGCCGTTAACGCGCTTTGATCCGCATGGGGCTTCGACTAGCGTTTGCCGCTCTTACGAGAGGGATTCCCGCCATGACCAAGCTCATCCGCGCGCTCGCCGTCTTCCTTGCCCTTCCGCTGGCCCTGGGTCTGGCGGCGTGCGGTTCTTCGGACGATGAGACGACCGCTCCCCCGAAGAGCGATCCGATCGCCGCGATCCCGGCCCCGGCCGGCGCGTCGTGGATGGACACCGTCGAGGTCACGCCGGAGGATGGCTATCGCTACGGCAACCCCGACGCGCCGATCAAAGTGATCGAGTACCAGTCGCACACCTGCCCGCATTGCGCCGCCTTCGCCGAAGAAGGCGGGCCGGCGATGAAGGACAAGTACGTCGCCAGCGGCGTGGTGAGCTGGGAAATCCGCGAACAGCTCCACAATCCGATCGACCTGCTGGTGGCGGTGCTCGCGCGCTGCGGCGCGAAGGAGAGCTTCCTGCCGCTGTCGGAACAGTACTGGAGCAACCTCGTGCCGGAGATCAATAAGGCGCAGGCCAACCAGGCCGCGCTGGCGGAGGCGCAGAACCTGCCGCCGAACCAGCGCTTCCAGAAGATGGCAGAGGCCGCCGGATTGCTCGACTTCTTCTCCTCGCGCGGGATCGCCCGTGAGCAGGCGCTGCAGTGCCTGGCCGATGGCGACAAGGTTCAGGCGATCGCCGATCGTTCCGACAAGCAGTCCCAGGAGATGAACGTCACCGGCACGCCGACGTTCTTCATTAACGGCCGCAAGATCGAGGACGTCGCCGCCTGGTCGGGGCTCGAACCGGCGCTGCAGGCCGCCGGGGCGCGCTAGGAGCCGCGAGGGCGGGCCCTCGACATGCTGATCCGCAAGCTAAAGCTCAGCGGTTTCAAGAGCTTCGTCGAGCCCGCGGAACTGCGCATCGAACCGGGCCTGACCGGCGTGGTCGGGCCCAACGGTTGCGGTAAGTCCAACTTGCTCGAAGCGATCCGCTGGGTAATGGGCGAGAACTCGCCCAAGTCCATGCGCTCGGGCGGGATGGATGACGTGATCTTCGCCGGCACCGCCCAGCGGCCGCCGCGCGATTTCGCCGAAGTCGTGCTCACCGCGGTCGGGAGCGATCGCGAAGAGCTGGAGGTCGTCCGCCGGATCGAGCGCGGCGCGGGCAGCGCCTACCGCGTCAACGGGCGCGACGTGCGCGCGAAGGACGTGGCGCTGACTTTCGCCGACGCGGCGACCGGCGCGCATTCGCCGGCGCTGGTGAGCCAGGGCAAGATCGCCGCGGTAATCGCCGCCAAGCCGGCCGAGCGCCGCGCGATGCTGGAGGAAGCAGCGGGAATCGCCGGCCTCCACGTCCGCCGCCGCGATGCCGAAGGCAAGCTCCGGCAAACCGAGGCGAACCTCGCGCGGCTCGAGGACATCATGGCTGGGCTCGGCAACCAGATTGCCGCGCTGCGCCGCCAGGCCAAGCAGGCGGAACGCTACAAGGAGCTGACCGCGAAGATATCGCTCGCCGAAGCGCGGCTGCTCTACGCCCGCTGGCGCGATGCCGCCGCGGGGGCCGACAAGGCGCGCGAGGAAGCGCGGAGCGCCGAGAGCAAAGTCGCCGAAGCGCAGACCGCCGCCACCGAGGCTTCGAAGGCGCAAGCTGCGCTCGCGGGCAGGCTCGCCGAGCTACGTGACGAGCTGGCCGACCGGCGCGATGACGCCAGCGCTCACGGCCACCGCATGGCGGCGCTCTCCAGCCAGCTCGAAGCGGCCGAGCAGCGGCTTGCGGACCTCGACCGGCAGAAGGCGCGGCTGGAGGAAGATCGCGGCGACGCGGGCAAGCTGACCGAGGACGCCGCCGCGGCGCTGGAACGGCTCGAACGCGAAGTGACCGAGGCGCAGGCCGCGCTCGCCGCCGACGAGGCGCGGCGGCCGGAACTCGCACGGCGGCTCGAAGCAGCCGAGCACAGCGCGCGCACCGCCGAGCTGGCGCTGGCCAAAGCGACGGCGGATCACGCCGGCGTCGAAGCCGAATGGCGCGTGGCCGAGGCCGAGGTGTCGCAGGCTGCGGCGCGGCTCGACCGGCTCGATGCCGAAGAGCGGCGGCGGAGCGAGACACGCGCCGCGCTGTCCGCCAGCATCGATCCGGCGGCGGCAGTAGCGGACGCGAAGCAGCGTGCGGAACACGCGAGTGCACGGCTCTGTCAACTGCGCGCCGCGCTCGAAGCCCGGCAGGGCGAGAAGGAGCGGCTCGGCGCGACGCGTGACGAGGCCGCCAATGCGCTTTCCGGCGCGCGCGCAGAACTCGCTGGGATCGAACGTGAATTCAACGCCTTGCAACGCGATCGCGATGCGCGGGCGAAGCAGGCTGCGGGCAAGCACGGGCTGCCGGTCGCGGTCGACCGCCTGCGTGCCGAGCCGGGCTACGAACGGGCGCTGGCCGCGGTGCTCGGACGCGATGCCAAGGCGCCGCTCGGGCGGCCCGAAGCGGGCGCGGAAGGGCGGTTCTGGACCGGCGGCGAAGCGCCCGTGGCGGTTCCCGGAAGTCTCGCGGCGCATGTTCCGGAATGCCCGCCCGAACTCGCTGCCCGGCTGGCGCTGGTTCACGTCGCCGAAGCCGACGACGGGCGCTCGCTCGCGCCGGGCGAATGGCTGGTGACGTTCGGCGGTGCGCTGCGCCGGTGGGACGGGTTCGTGGCGCGCGGCGAAGGCGCGGCCGAGGCGGCGCGGCTGGAAGCCGACAATCGCTTCGTCGACCTCGAACGGCTGGTGCCCCAGCGGCAGGCAACAGCCAGCGCGGCGCAACGCGCGCATGACGAGGCAGAAGCCGCGCTCGGGGCATTGCGCACCGCGCTGGTCGCCGCTGAGCGTGAGCTGGGACAGGCCTCCGAAGCCGAACGCGCCGCCTTGCGTGCGCTCGACCAAGCAGAGCTTGACCGCGAACGTCACGCGAGCCGCCTCGCCGAACTCGACGCGGCGGCGAGCGATCTTGCCGAGCAGCGCCGCCAGGCTGAAGCCGACAAGGCCGAAGCCGAAGCCCGGCGCGCCGCCCTGCCCGATCCCGAAACCGGCCGCGCGGCGCTCAGCGCGGCACATGCCGCGAACGACGCGGCGCGGACCGGGCTTCAGGCTGCCCAAGCCGCACTCTCCGCGCACGATCAGGCGCTCGCCGTCGCGCGTGAGCGAGCCGCGGCGCGCGAAGCCGACATCAAGGGCTGGCGCGCCCGTGCGGGCGATGCCGAGCGGCGGCTCGCCGACATGAGCCGCCGGTTCGAGGAGATCGAGGCCGAGCGCGCCGTCACTGCCGCCAAGCCTGCCGCGCTGGTCGAAGAGATCGAGCAGGGCCAGGCGGTGCGAGAGCGGCTTGCGCGCGACCTCGCCGAAGCGGAAGCCGCGGTCGCCTCCGCGACGCAGGAGGCAGCCGCCGCCGATCGCGCCGCCGCCGAAGCCAGCGAGGCGCTCTCCTCTGCACGCGAGGCTCGCGCCGGAGCCGCGGCCCGTGCCGAAAACGAGGAAGCGCGGCGCGAGGAAATGGCGCGCGCCTCGGGTGAGAGGTTCCAGTGCCCGCCGCCACTGCTGTGCAGCCAGTTCGGCTTCGCTGCCGATGATGTCGCATGGGCGGTCGAGGAAGGCGCCGCGCTCGAAAAGCTCACCGCCGACCGCGAGCGGATTGGCCCGGTCAACCTGGTTGCCGCGGACGAACTGGCCAAGATCGAGAGCGAGCACGGTGCCAACGAAGCCGAGCAGACCGAGCTTGCCGAAGCGGTCAATCGGCTGCGTGGCTCGATCGGCAATCTTAACCGCGAAGGCCGCGAGCGGCTGCGCGCCGCGTTCGAACAAGTCGACACGCACTTTCGCCGGCTGTTCATGAGGCTGTTCGAAGGCGGGCAGGCGCATCTCGCGCTGATCGATTCGGATGATCCGCTCGAAGCGGGGCTGGAGATTTTTGCCCAGCCGCCGGGTAAGCGGCTGCAATCGCTGACGCTGCTTTCGGGGGGCGAGCAAGCGCTGACCGCGGTGGCGCTGATCTTCGCGCTGTTCCTCACCAACCCGGCGCCGATCTGCGTGCTCGACGAGGTCGATGCACCGCTCGACGATGCAAATATCGAGCGCTTCTGCGACCTGCTCGACCAGATGGTCGGCGAAACCGACACCCGCTACCTGATCGTTACCCACAACGCGGTGACCATGAGCCGCATGCACCGCCTGTTCGGCGTGACGATGATCGAGAAGGGCGTCAGCCGCCTGGTCAGCGTCGATTTGGGTGGAGCGGAGGAACTGCTCGCCGCGGAATAGAGTCCAGCCGCGATTCCACCAGCGGCAGGGCTGAGCTGCGCGTATCGGGCTATCGTGTTCCGCAACGAATCGGAGGGGATGATGATGGCCTGCCGTGCGCTGTTCGCTGCCGTTGCTCTGCTCGCAACGAGCGCGCCCGTTACCGCCCAAACGCACGGCCTGTCGCTCGAGCAGCGGGTGCAGCGGATCGAGGACGAGGCGGCGATCCGCGCGCTGATCCAGCGATATGCGGACTTGCTGACCGCGCGCGATTTCGAGGGTTATGTCCAGCTCTTCACGCCTGACGGCGTGTGGCAAAACGGCCCGATCGTCCACCGCGGGCGAGCGGACATCAAGGATATGCTGGTGAAGATGTTTCCGGACACGCCGGCCGATTTCGTCAACACCAACAGCTACATGCTGGTGTCGAACGTGTCCGTCGATCTCGATCCGGACGGACGGCATGCACACGCGCGGGCGCGGCAGCTCTCAATCATGCGCGCCGGGAGCGGCACACCCACGCCGGTTCTGGCGGGCATGTATGAAGACGATCTCGTGAAGGTCGATGGCGAATGGAAATTCAGCCGCCGCAACGACATCACCCTGATGCCGACCATGGAGCAGTGGCAGAAGAAGATGGCCGAGGGAATCTTCTCCCCCGAATAAGCCGTGGAGCGCAACCGCCGCGACCTTTGCTTGCTTCACCCGGCGAAATAGCCGACCTTCGGCCCAAGGCGCCGCCACGAAGCTGCGCCATGGGATAGGGTCATCGCTTCATCATATTATGGCCTTGCGGATCGCAGGGCGACATTCCGGCTCGGGCTCCTTCTGGCGAGCTTGGCCGTGGTAACGCTGGCCGGCGGCGCATCGCCCGCCCAAGCGCAAGTGTCCGCCCAAGCGCAAGGCTCTGCCCGCGCGTTCGATCCGATCGCGTTCTTCAGCGGCCGCACCGATGGCGTGGGGAAGCTCGACGAAGTCATGGCGTCGCCCAAGAAGACCCATGTCACGGGGACCGGCTGGGTTCGGCCGAACGGACTGTTCGTGATCGATCAGACGGTGGAGGTCGAGGGCGACACGGTGAAGCATCGCCAGTGGCAGCTGCGGCAGACCACGCCCGGGCATTTCAACGGCACGCTCAGCGATGCCAAGGGCCCGGTGACCGGCGTCGTGACCGGCAATCGCATGCAGATCGCCTACACCATGAAAGGCGGGATGAAGGTCCAGCAAGTGCTTACACTCGCGGCCGACGGCCGAAGCCTTGGCAACAGCATGAAGATCCGCAAGTTCGGGATCGTGGTCGCCACCGTGGTCGAGACAATCCGCAAGCCCTGACCGATCTTCTGTCAGTCGAGCACGTAGCGCGGGCCCGAGCCGCTGAGCGAGGCGCGGTCGTCGCGGTTATAGAGGCGGCATTTCTCGAGGCTCAGGCAGCCGCACCCGATGCACTGGTCGAGCTGGTTGCGGGTCCGCGTGAGCAGCTGGATCTTGCGGTCGATCTCGAACCGCATCGAGCGGCTGATCCGCTGCCAGTCGCTGTGCGACGGCGTGCGGCCCTGCGGCAGCTTGGTGAGCTCGCTTTCGATCTCGACCAGGCCAAGGCCGAGCTTCTGGGCGATCAGGATAAAGCTCACCCGGCGGATGTCGGACCGCAGGAACCGCCGCTGGTTGCCCCTGCTGCGCAGCGATTGCAGCAAGCCCCGGTCTTCATAGAAGCGGATCGCCGAAACAGCGACGCCGGTGCGCCGGGCCATTTCTCCGATCGGAATCAGGTCGTCCTTCGAAAGCGCCATGCCCGTTCTCCCGTGGAGACGAACCTCAATCTAACTTGAGTTAACCATGCGACACAAGCTCGCGCAGGAGAGGACGGCGGCGTTGCGGAGCCTAAATCGTTAACATCGAGCGGGTTGCGACGTTAACGTGCGGTTCGATCGAGAGAAAATCAGAGCCCGGCGTTGACCAGCCAATCGTGGAACAGCCGCACGGGCCGCAGTTCCAGCGCGCGCGGGCGGCACACGAACCAGTAGCTGTAGGGGCTCTCGATCGGCACGTCGTACAGCCGCGCGACACGCCCGCCGCCGGTGCGGACGTAGTGGTCGTCATGCATGATGGCTATGCCGAGGCCCTGGGCAGCGGCTTCGAGGCTCAGCTGGCCTGAATCGTAGTGATCGACCGCGGCCGGTTCGAGCTGCTCGAGCCCAAGCGCGGCCTTCCAGGCGGTGAAGCTCTCGGGCAGTTCGCTGTGGATCATGAACGTCTGCTTCGACAGCGCCTCGACGTCGGGCGTGTCGCCAAGCTCGGCCGCAAGCGCCGGGCTGACGATCGCGTAGAGCATGTTGTGATCGAGCCGGACGCTGTGGAAGCTCGAATCCGGTTCGCGCATCAGCAGGATCGCCGCGTCGAGCGTGTCGCCGACCCGCGCTTCCAGGTGCGAACCGGTGTCGATGTCGATGTGCAGGCGGGGATGCAGGCGGCGCAGCTCAGGCAGCTTGGGGAACAACCGCTGGCTGCCGAACAGCGGCAACACGCCGAGCCGAAGGCGTAGCAGCTCGACCCTGTCCGACTGGCCCTCGACCGCCAGCGCCAGCGCTTCCAGATGCGGCTCGACCGCGCCGTAGAACATCCGGCCTTCCTCGGTTAGCTGCATCGTCTGGTGCGCGCGGCTGAACAGCTTGCGCCCAGTGAAATCCTCGAGCGTCGCCAGCCGGCGCGAAAGCGCCGACGGACTCAGGGCCAGTTCTTCGGCCGCCGCGCGGGCGGAACCCAGGCGGACGACACGGACAAACGCTTCGAGCGCGCGCAAAGGAGGAAGGCGGCGAATGGGCACGGGAACGAGCTTTCAGATTCTGGCAGACATGTCGAGGGCAAAATTTGTGCAGTGCAGCAATTTTCGCAAATCCTAGCCCTCGCGCGCGTCGTCTCTCGGAGGATGGAGCCGTAGCCGGGTGACGTGCGTCTCGTCGCCGGCCGTGACCTCGATCCGCCACCCGCTCGAATGCTCGAGCATCGCGCCCACGTCCGGCACTTCGCCAGCGAGGATGAATGCCAGTCCGCCGAGCGTATCGACCTGCTCGCTGACCTCGGCGAGGCGCGGGTCGACCTTGTCGGCAATGTCTTCCAGCTCGGCGCGCGCATCGGCGTCCCACATGCCGCCTTCGAGCGGCACGATCAGTTCGGCCGGCGCGTCATCGTGCTCGTCCTCGATCTCGCCGACGATCTCCTCGACCAGATCCTCGATGGTGATGATCCCGTCGGTGCCCGAATACTCGTCGACCACGATCGCCAGATGGGTGCGCTTGAGGCGCATGTCTGCGAGCACGTCGAGCGCGCCGCGAGCCTGCGGCACGTAGAGCGGCTGGCGCATCAGCACTGTCCAGTCGGCCGGCGGCGGCGTGCGGTTGGCGAGGAACGGAAACACGTCCTTGATGTGGACCATGCCGATCACTTCATCGAGCGTGTCGCGGTACACCGGATAGCGCGAATGGCCGTGATCGGCGAACAGCGCGATCAGCTCCTCCCAGCTTGCAGTTGCCGAGATGGCGATGATCTCGCCGCGCGGGATCGCCACGTCGTCGGCATCGTGCTCGCTGAAGTGCAGAAGGTTACGCAGCATCTGCAACTCGACCGCCGAGAGGTCGCCGCCGGGCCGTCCGCGCGTGGCGGGATGGTCCTCGACATGTTCGTCGATCGCCTCCTCGAGCTGGGCGCGCAGGCTCTGCTCGCCCCCGCGCTCCTCGAAAAGCCGGCGGATGGCACTCCACAATCCGCCGCTACTGTCCACGTCTCCTGAGTTGGAGTCGTCCGCCGCAGCGGAATTAGCCGAATCGGGCATAGCCCTTCAAAAGTCCCCTTCAATTGCCGGCGCTATATGGGTCGGCGATCCCGATAAGTTCAAGCGCCAAGACTTCGAGCGCCTCCATCGCCTCGGCGTCGGCCGGGGATATCTCATGATCGTGGCCCGCGAGATGAAGCAGCCCGTGGACGATCAGATGCGCGGCGTGGTCCGCCAGCGGGATGTCCTTTTCCGCGGCTTCCCGGGCGCAAGTCTCGCAGGCGAGTGCGACATCGCCGAGCAGTTCCGGCGGGCCGTCCGGCGCGAGGGCGAGCAGGTCTGTCCGCTCAAGCATCGGAAATGACAGCACGTTGGTGGGCTTGTCGCGCTGGCGCCATTCGCGGTTCAGCGCGTGGATCTCTTCATCGGAGGTGAACAGCAGGCTGGCGGACAAACGCGGGTTGGCGAGCTCGGGCGCAACTTTGGCCGCCGCGCTCGCTGCGCGCTCGGCAAGCGCCTGCCATTCGCCGGCAGGCCAGGGCTGTTCGATATCGACGTCCAGGTCCATCGACGGATTTAGGCGCCTTCACCCTCATAGGCTTCGACGATCCGTCCCACGATCGGGTGGCGCACCACGTCCGCGGCCGTAAAGCGGCTGACCGCGATGCCATCGACGCCTTCGAGCCGCGCGACCGCATCGTGCAGCCCGCTCTTTTCCGCGCCGCCGGGGATGTCGACCTGCCGCGGATCGCCGCATACCACCATGCGGCTGTTCATGCCGAAGCGGGTGAGGAACATCTTCATCTGCTCGCGGGTGGTATTCTGCGCCTCGTCGAGGATTACGAAGGCATCGGCCAGTGTGCGGCCGCGCATGAACGCGATGGGGGCGATCTCGATCTCGCCCGAGGCCAGCCGCCGCTCGACCTGCTCGGGCGGCATGCAGTCGTAGAGCGCGTCGTAGAGCGGGCGCAGGTAGGGATCGACCTTTTCCTTCATGTCGCCCGGCAAGAAGCCGATCTTCTCACCCGCTTCGACCGCGGGGCGCGACAGGATCAGCCGCTGGACGCTGCCGGTCATCAACTGGCTCACCGCCTGCGCGACTGCGAGATAGGTCTTGCCGGTGCCCGCCGGCCCCAGCGCAAAGATGATGTCCCTGCTGGCAAGCGCGCGCATGTAGTCGATCTGCGCCGCGGAGCGGGGGGTGATGGTTTTCTTGCGGGTGCGGATCATGATCGGCGGCTGGTCGTCGCCGCCGGTGATGATCCCTTCGAGGGTCGGTTCGTTGGACATCGCGATCATTCCCTCGATGGCGCCCGCATCGAGTTCCTGCCCCGCGATCAGCCGCTGGTGCATCGCCTTGAGCACCTCGCGCGCGCGGGCGACGTCATCCTCGGCGCCTTCGATCTGCACTTTGTTGCCGCGGGCGGCGATGAACACGCCGAGCCGGTTTTCGAGCTGAACGAGATTTGCATCGAAGTTGCCGAACAACATGCCGAGCGTGGCCTGCTCGTCGAATTCGACTTCGGTCCTGGCGCGGCGCGCTGAGTCGCGGCGATCTTCGGGCCTTTCGAGCGTCGCCTCTGCGGCGGCGCGGTGTGCTTTGCGGGCCATCAGGTCCTTTGGGCGCTCCTTTCGCACCGGGTGTCCCACGAAAATAGGCGCTTGGCGGCGGCAGGCAAGCACCGCTGCCCTCAGCGGCGGGGGAAAGTCATCGTTCTGTCGCAGGGTGTGGCACGTTTGCCCGAACCGAGTCGGCTTCCAGGGCGAAACGACCCGCAACTGGCGCGGATTCAGGCAGTCGCGTTCATTCGCGGCCGCCCCGCCAGCGAATTAGGCCCGGCTTCGGCGAGCTCGACGGTGACGAGATCGCCGATTGCACAATCGCCCGCGAAGTGGACCGATTGCAGCCACGGGGACTTGCCGAGCCACTGACCGGGATGCTTGCCGCGCCGCTCAACGAGGACCTCGCACGTGCGGCCCAGGCTCGCGCGGTTAAAGGCCAGCTGGTGCCGGTTGAGCGCCGCCTGCAGCCGCTGCAGCCGTTCGTCCATCGCTTCCGGCGCGACCTGGCCGTCCATGGCCGCGGCAGGCGTTCCGGGGCGCGAGGAATACTTGAAGCTGAACGCCTGCGCGTAGCCGACTGCGTCGACCAGCCGCAGCGTCTCCTCGAACTCGGCGTCGCTCTCGCCGGGGAAGCCGACGATGAAATCGCCCGACAGCGCGATGTCGGGCCGCGCCGCGCGGAAGCGTGCGAGCACGCGCAAGTAGCTGTCGGTGGTGTGGCTGCGGTTCATCGCCTTGAGCACCCGGTCCGATCCGCTCTGCACCGGCAGGTGCAGGAACGGCATCAGCTTGGCGACTTCGGCGTGCGCGGCGATCAGCCCATCGGTCACGTCGTTCGGATGGCTGGTGGTGTAGCGGATGCGGGCGATGTCGGGCAGCGCGGCGAGCGCCCGGATCAGGCCATCGAGGCCGATCGCGCGCCCTTTGCCATCCTCGCCGCCCCAGGCGTTGACGTTCTGGCCCAGCAGCGTGATCTCGCGCGCGCCAGCTTCGGCGAGCCGCTCGGCCTCGTCGATCAGGGCGTTGAACGGGCGCGAGATTTCCGCGCCGCGCGTGTACGGCACCACGCAATAAGTGCAGAACTTGTCGCACCCTTCCTGCACTGTGAGGAACGCGCTCGGGCCGGCCCTCCGGCGGGCGGGGAGGGCGGCGAACTTGGCGTTCGCGGGCATGTCGGTGTCGGTCGCCCGCTCGCCCCTTGCGGCGCGGTCGAGCAGATCGGGCAGCCGGTGATAGGCCTGCGGGCCGACGACCATGGACACGGCCGGAGCGCGCGCCATGATCTCCTCGCCCTCCGCCTGGGCGACGCAGCCCGCGACTGCGATCATGGGGCTGGAGCCGTCCTCCCGACGCAGCCGGCCAATATCGGAATAGACCTTCTGCACCGCCTTCTCGCGGATGTGGCAGGTGTTGAGCACCACCAGGTCCGCCTCTTCCCCCTCTGGCGCGGGGGCAATGCCTTGCTCGGCGAGCAGCTCGGCCATGCGCTCGCCATCATAGACGTTCATCTGGCAGCCAAAGCTCTTGACCCGGAAGGTCTTCGGGGGGGCAGGGGTGGCCATGGGGTCGCGCCTCTAGGCCAAACCGCGCCCGGCGGAAAGGGCCGCTTCGACCGCCTGCTGGGCCGCGCCGGCGATGGCCTTGCGATTTTCGCGCGCGGTGCCGGTCAGCGGCGGCAGGAACCGCAATGTCAGCCGGACAGGACGAATACGGGCGAGGATCCTGAGAAAATTCGCCACGCCGTGCTCGTCACCGACCCAGGCGATGCCGGGGGCCTCGTCATAGGCCAGCAGCACGGGCTGGATCGCCGTCCCTTCCGGTAACGTTTCGGCCGCCGACAGCAGCGCGCTCTTGAACGGCAACAAGGCGAGCCCGTTGCTCGTCGTGCCTTCGGGAAAGATCGCCAGGGCGCCGGTCCCCGAAAGCGCGACGCGCACCTGCTCGACCTGTTCGGCGACGCTTGTCCGGTCATGCCGGGCGACGAACACCGTGTCGTTCATCCGGCACAAGCGCTTGATCAGCTCGATCGAGGCGAGCCCGCTGTGCGCCACGAACGCCGTTCCGGTGACGCGCGCCAGCGCGGGGATATCCAGCCAGCTCACGTGATTGGCGATCAGCAGCGCGCCACGTTCAGGCTTGCCGCGCACGCTTGTGCGCAGGCCTGCGATAGCGCCGATCCCGGCGAGGAAAACGCGCGGCCAGAACCGCCCCAGGCCGAGCGCCCGCCACAAGTAGTAAAACGGCAGGCACAACAGCAGCCATGCGATCATCAGCGCGATGCGAAGTGCAACCAGGGGCCATGCCCACGGCGAAACCCCGCTGCTTGCGACCGCCCCCTGCAAGCCGTTAGTCGTCGTTCCGCTCTTCGCGGTCGATCCGGACGCCATAGAGCTCCATACGGTGATCGACGAGGCGGTACCCGAGCTTTTCTGCGATCATCTTCTGCAGCGCTTCGAGCTCTGGATCGACGAATTCGACCACTTTGCCGGTCTCGACGTCTATCAGGTGATCGTGATGGGCTTCGGGCGCGGCTTCGTAGCGTGCGCGGCCGTCACCGAAATCGTGCCGGTCGAGGATGCCGGCCTCCTCGAACAGGCGCACGGTGCGATAGACCGTGGCGATCGAGATCTTGGGGTCGATCCGCGCCGCGCGGCGATGGAGCTGCTCGACGTCTGGATGGTCCTCGCTTTCGGACAGCACGCGAGCGATCACCCGCCGCTGCTCGGTGATCCTGAGCCCGCGGTCCGCACACAACTGCTCGATATCGATGGACTGGTGCACGCTTGCTCCAATAAAAACGCCCCGGGGTTGTAGAACCCCGGGGCGCTTTTTCAACTGTAGGAAAAGATCAGGCGCTCTTCCGCGGCCGTCCGCGCTTTTGCCCGGGCTTGCGGCCGAGGCCGATCTTCTTTGCGAGGTCACGGCGCTTTTCGGCGTAGGCCGGGGCGACCATCGGGTAATCCGAAGGCAGGCTCCAGCGCGCGCGATATTCGGCCGGCGTCATCCCGTGATCGGTCATCAGGTGGCGCTTGAGCATCTTCATCTTCTTGCCGTCTTCCAGGCAGACGATGTGATCGCGCTTCACCGAGCTGCGCACGGAAACCGCCGGTTCGGGCGCTTCGGCGCTGCCGCCGCCTTCGCCACCAAGCGAGGCGAGCGCGCCGTAGATGTTCTGGATCAGGACCGGGACGTCTTCGACCGAAACGCTGTTGTTGCTGACATGGGCGGCGACAATGTCGGACGTGAGGGTGATCAACGTTTCCTTCATGTCGGTTTCAAGTTCGGCCATATGTTCCTCTTCTTGTTGGGCACGTGCGGCTTTCCCTGCGACCTGTCAGCCAGCGCGAGCGCCAATACATACCTCATGAGTGCAGCACAAATCAATTTGGGATTGGCTGGTTAATAGATTACACCGGGTAATCCGGGCATTGGCAACTACACTGAGCGGGCAAATGTAATCGCATCGATCCGATTGCCGCCCGGCCCGCGATAGTATTCGCGTCTTCGGCCTATCGGCGAGAAACCAAGGGCGCGATACAACGCCTCGGCCTGGTTGCCATCGCGCATTTGCAGAAACAGACGCGCGACGCCCCGGCTGGCGGCCTCGGTGGCGAAGCGCGCGATCAGCGCCGAAGCCACTCCGCGCCGGCGCATGTCCGGCGCGACGGCGAGCAGCAGCAGTTCCTCTTCGTCGGCGGCATGGCGGCTGAGCAGGAAGCCGACCGTCTCGGAGTGGACCGCGGGTACGCGGCCCGAATTGTCGGCGAGCAGGTAATAAGTATTCGAAAGGACCAGCGCATCGCTCACCTGGCGCCGGTTCCACGCCTCGCCGAACGCCGGGTCGAATGCTTTCTCCATCACCGTCATGATGGCGTCGACCGGATCGACAACAGTACTCACGGGCGCGCTTCCGGCAGGCGCGCGTCGGGTGCGCGTCCGTAGAGCGGGGTGAGATCGGCCGTCACGAGCGCATCCGGCAACAACGGGAATTTCCGCGCGTCGGGATAAACCGGAAGGGCCGTGCCGCGGCCGCGCGCAGCGATCAGCGCCTCAGCCTGGGTTCCCGCGACGAGATCGGCGGCTGCACTCCGGGCCGCCTTCTCGGGCGTCAGAGACGCCAGCTCGCCCGCCGGCAGGCCGTTGTGGCCGAATTCCTGCACGAACCATTCGCCATGTCCGCCGTTCATCGCCACGGTAACGTCGTTCGGGCCAGACTGCTCCCGCGCTATCGCGGCGACCAGCGCCAGCGTGGGATATCCAGCCAGCTCGGCGTGCCAAGCCAGCGCCAGAGCGCGCGCGGCGGCAAGCCCGATCCGCACCCCGGTGAAGCTGCCCGGCCCGCGCGAGACGATAATCCGCCCGGCGCGCCCGCTGTCCGGAAGCGCCGCGATCATCGGCACCAGTTGCTCGGCGTGGCCGCGGCCGAGCAGGCGATGCGCGCCGTCGATCAGCGCGCCGCCGTCGAACAGCGCCACCGAACAGGCCTCGGTCGCGCAATCGATCGCCAGCACCCGCATGACTGGGTGTTAGAGAACCTGGTTGAACTTGTCGAAGTCGGGCCGCGGGCTGCGTCCGAAGATGCTTGCAGGATCGCCGTAGCCGATCGAACAGATGAAGTTGCTCTTCACGTTCGGCTCGCCGGCGAAGAAGTCGGCATCGACCGCGGCATTGTCGAAGCCCGACATCGGCCCACAGTCGAGCCCGATCGCGCGAGCCGCGATCATCAGGTAAGCGCCCTGGAGCGACGAATTGCGAAACGCATTGGCACGGCGCAACTCTTCGTTGCCGGCGAACCAGCTGCGTGCATCGGTATGGGGGAACAGCCACGGGAGCTGTTCATGGAACGCGAGGTCCATCGCCAGGATCGCGCAGACCGGGGCGGTAAGTATTTTCGGTTGGTTCTTCTCACCTGCATATTGCGCGAGCCGTTGCTTTGCTTCGGGCGACTTGCACCACACGACCCGGATTGGCTGCTGATTGGCCGAAGTCGGGCCCATTTTCATCAGATCGTAGGTCGCGCGGATCTGGTCTTCGCTCACGTCCTTGTCGAGCCAGCCGTTGTAGCTGCGCGCCGATCGGAAGATCGTGTCGAGCGCATCGTTGGACAGCGGCGTGCCGGCCATTACGCGGCGCGAACTTCGGTGACTTCGGGGACGTAGTGCTTGAGCAGTCCCTCTATACCGTGCTTGAGCGTCGCGCTCGAGCTCGGGCAGCCCGAGCATGCGCCATGCATCGTCAGGTAGACCACGCCGTCACGGAAGCCGCGGTAGAGGATGTCGCCGCCGTCGCCGGCCACCGCCGGGCGCACTCGAGTCTCGATCAGTTCCTTGATCTGCTCGACCACGTCGGCGTCGGCCGGATCGTCGCCGATCGTTTCATCCTGGTCCTCCGCCGGAACCGCGATCGCGCCGGCGTCGCCACCGGCGAACAGCGGCGCCTGGCTGACGAAGTGATCGAGCAGGATCGCGACAACTTGTGGTCTCAAGGTCGACCAGTCAGCCCCCGGCGCCACGCTGACCGATACGAAGTCCGCGCCGAACAAGACGTTGGTCACTTCGCCGGTGCCGAATATCGCTTCCGCGAGCGGGGAAGCTTCGGCCTGCTCGGGGCTGGAGAATTCGCGCGTGCCGCTCGGCATCACCCGTTGGCCGGGCAGGAACTTGAGCGTCGCGGGATTGGGCGTGGTTTCGGTCTCGATGAACATGCCCGGGATGTAGGAGCGCCATCGTGCAGGAGCAAGGCAGGGGAGCTTTCCCGCGTTAAAGCACATTCATTGTCCCTTCATCGCCTTGTCGCTTATACCGGCCGGATGATCTCATTCCTGCGTGGCCCGCGCGCGCTCGCCTTCCTCCTCCCGCTTGGCCTGATGGCCGCTTCTCCGGCGGTGGCACAGCTGGCGCCGGCGGTGCAGCCGCCGCAGGTTCCCGCGCCTGCAACGCAGGAAGTGCCCGGTTTCGCGCCGCTGCCTGCGCCCACCGGGATCGATCGCGAGGATCCGTGGATCTACCACGGCACCGACATCCCGGTGGACAAGGAATGGCTGTTCGGAAAGCTGCCCAACGGACTGCGCTACGCGGTGCGTCGCAACGGCGTACCGCCGGAACAGGTGTCGATCCGCATCCGCATCGATACCGGGTCGCTCTACGAGCGGGAGAACGAGCGCGGGTTTGCCCACCTGATGGAGCACCTGAGCTTCCGCGAATCCAAGTATCTCAAGAACGCCGCGGCGATCCCGACCTGGCAGCGGCTCGGCGCGACCTTCGGCAGCGATACCAATGCTGAGACCACCGCCACGCAAACGGTCTACAAGCTCGATCTGCCGAATGCCCATCGCGCCGCCCTCGAGGAAAGCGTGAAGCTGCTCTCGGGCATGATACGCGAGCCGGTGCTTAACGACCAAACCCTGTCCGCCGAGTTGCCGATCGTGCTTTCGGAGATGCGCGAGGGAAGCGGGCCGCAGCAGCGCATAGCGGACGCCACGCGCACGACCTTCTTCGACGGGCAACTGCTCGCCGATCGGCCGGTGATCGGCACCACCGAAACCTTGCGGGGCGCGACGCCGGCGGCGGTGCAGGCGTTCCACGATCGCTGGTATCGCCCGGAGAACACCGTCATCGTCGCGGCTGGCGATACCGATCCCGAGCAGCTCGCCGCGCTTATCGAGCGCTATTTCGGTGACTGGAAAGTGCCGGGCAAGCCCGCACCCCAGCCCGATTTCGGCAAACCCGCCCTTCCGCAAGGCGCCGATCCCGAGAACCCGGTCGGCAAGACCGCCGTGCTGATCCAACCCGACGCGCCGCGCGCGGCATCGTGGGCAGTCCTGCGTCCGTGGGAGCAGGTCACCGACAATCTCGAATACAACCGCGGGCTGCTGATCGATGCGGTAGCGCAGGCGATCATCAACCGCCGCCTCGAGGCGCGTGCGCGGGCCGGCGGTTCCTATCTGGTCGCCTCGGTCGACCAGCAAGACGTCAGCCGCTCGGTCGATGCGACATTCGTCTCCGTCACTCCGCTGACAGACAACTGGCAGGCGGCGGTGACAGACGTGCGCGGCGTGATCGCCGATGCGCTGGCTATGCCGCCGACGCAGGAGGAGATCGACCGCGAAGTCACCCAGTTCGACACGGTGTTCGCCAACCTGGTCGAGCAGGAAACGATCCAGGCCGGCTCGAAGCTGGCCGACGACGTGGTCAACGCGGTCGATATCCGGGAATCGGTCGCCGCGCCGGCGACGATCCTCGATGTGTTCCGCGGAATGAAGGCGCGCTTCACGCCCGATGCGGTCTTCGCCCACACCAAGAGCCTGTTCGAGGGCCCGGTAACCCGCGGGCTGCTGGTGCTGCCCAGCGACGGCGACGGAGCCGAGGCCAAGCTCAAGCAGGCCCTGCTCGCGCCCGCCGAAGCCGACGGCAGCTCGCGCCTCGCGGCGCAGGAGATCAAGTTCGAGGACCTGCCGCCGATCGGCACGCCCGCGCCGCCGGTCACGCGCGAGCCGCTTGGCCTGCTCGACATCGAGAAGCTGACGTTTGCCAACGGCGTGCGCGCCCTGATCTGGAAGACCACCAACGAGCCCGGCCGCGCCACCGTGCGCGTGCGGTTCGGCAGCGGCTACCGCGGGTTCACACCTGACCAGGCGCCGTACATCCAGCTCGGCGAGATGGCGTTGGTCTCGTCCGGCGAAGGCACGCTTGGCGAGGAGGAGCTCGACCGCATTTCCACCGGGCGCAAGCTCGGGTTCGATTTCCACATCACCGACGGCGTGTTCGTGTTCGACGGTGTCACCCGTCCGGCCGATGTCGCCGACCAGCTCTACCTGTTCGCCAAGAAGCTCGCCGATCCCCGGTGGGACGCCAACCCGGTGCTCCGCGCGCTGGCTGCCCAGAAACTCAGCTATGCCAGCTACGATGCGAGCCCTTCCGGCGTGCTCAGCCGCGATTTGCAATGGCTGGTCCATGACAAGGACGGGCGCTTTGCCACCCCGACCCCGGCCGCGCTCGACAAGGTCACGCCCGAGAGCTTCCGCAACGTGTGGGAGCCGCTGCTCGCGCAAGGCCCGGTCGAGGTGATGGTGTTCGGCGATATCGACACCGAGGCCACGGTCGCGGCGCTGTCGAGAACCTTCGGTGCTCTCAAGCCCCGCGCGGACATTCCTCCCGCGGCGCTCGCCCGCACCGAACGCTTCCCCAAGACCGGAGGCGACCCGGTGGTGCTGCATCACCGCGGGAACAAGAACCAGGCCGCCGCCGTGGTCGCCTGGCCGACCGGGGCAGGTGCGGACGGCATCCGCGAATCGCGGCGTCTCGAAATGCTTGCCCAGATCATGTCGAACCGCCTGCTCGACAGCGTGCGCGAAGGGATGGGCGCGAGCTATGCGCCGCAAGTCGGCTCGCAATGGCCGCTCGATATCACCTCCGGCGGGCAGCTCATCGCGTTCAGCCAGCTTCCGCCGCAGGCGTTGTCGGCGTTCTTCGCCGAGGCCGATGCGACGGCGCGTGATCTCGCCACCAACGGGCCCAAGCCTGATGAGCTGGCGCGCGTCACCGAGCCGATGAAGCAGATGCTCAACCGTCTGATAACAGGGCATACGTTCTGGATGGGCCAGCTCGAAGGGGCGAGTTTCGATCCGCAGCGCGCAACCGCGCTGCGTGGCCTGTTCGTCGACTACACCGAAGTCACCGCGGCCGACATCCAGGCGCTGGCTCAGAAGTACCTCAAGGAGGGCGGAAGCTGGCGTCTGGCGATCGTGCCGGAAGGCGTAAATCCCAAGTTCTAGGGCAATGCTGCCTTTCGCAGTCGCAACCAAATCGCGCTTGCGGCGCGGGCTGCTTTGCAAAACATTGGGCCTGCGCGTATGGGCGCGCCTCATTTTTGAATTGAGAGTTGAATAGAGTGGCACGCAACTGGAGTCCCGAGAGCTGGAAGGCCCACGAGGCGCGGCACCTGCCGCAGTACGAGGATGCCGCGGCACTGGCCGAGGCCGAGCGCGTGCTGTCGTCGTACCCGCCGCTGGTGTTCGCCGGGGAGGCGCGCGCTCTCAAGGCCGATCTCGCCGAGGTCTGTGGGGGACGTTCGTTCCTGCTCCAGGGCGGCGATTGCGCGGAGAGCTTCGCGGAGTTCCACCCGAACAACATTCGCGACACCTTCCGCGTGCTGCTGCAAATGGCGGTGGTGCTGACTTTCGCCAGCAAGATGCCGGTGGTGAAGGTCGGACGCATGGCCGGGCAGTTCGCCAAGCCGCGCTCCTCGCCAACCGAGACCATCGGCGACCAGACTTTGCCGAGCTACCTGGGCGACAACGTCAACGGCATCGAATTCACGCCCGAGGCGCGCGTCAACGATCCGCAGCGGATGATCCGCGCCTATTCGCAGGCAGCGGCGACGCTGAACCTGCTGCGCGCGTTCGCCGGCGGCGGTTACGCCAACTTGCGCCAGGTGCATCAGTGGACGCTCGATTTCATGGGCCGCAGCCCGTGGGCCGAGAAGTTTGGCGAGATGGCCGACCGCATCGGCGAGGCGCTCGACTTCATGGAGGCTTGCGGGGTCAACCCGCACAGCGTGCCGCAACTCCAGGGCACCAGCTTCTACACCAGCCACGAGGCGCTGTTGCTGCCTTACGAGCAGGCGATGGCACGGCAGGATTCGCTGACGGGCGACTGGTACGACACCAGCGCGCACATGGTGTGGATCGGTGACCGGACGCGCTTCCCCGGCTCGGCGCACATCGAGTTTGCGCGCGGAATCGGCAATCCGCTGGGCATGAAATGCGGACCGAGCCTCGAGCCGGACGCGCTGCTCGCGCTGCTCGACACGCTCAACCCGGCGCGTGAGCCCGGGCGCATCACGCTGATCGCGCGCTTCGGCCATGACAAGGTCGAGGCCGGACTGCCGCGCCTGCTGCGCGCGGTGCAGCGCGAGGGGCATCCGGTGGTGTGGAGCTGCGACCCGATGCACGGCAACGTGATCAAGGCGGAGAGCGGCTACAAGACGCGCCCGTTCGACCGCATCCTGGGCGAAGTGCGCAGCTTCTTCGCGGTCCATCGCGCCGAAGGCACGCACGCCGGCGGCATTCACATCGAGATGACCGGGCAGGACGTGACCGAGTGCGTCGGCGGCGCGGTGGCGATCACCGACGAAGGGCTGGCCGATCGCTATCACACGCACTGCGATCCGCGCCTTAACGCGGCGCAGTCGCTCGAGCTGGCATTCCTGCTCGCCGAGATGCTCAACCTCGAAGCGACCCAGCGGCGCGCCGACGCGGCATAAGCACGTCTTTTCAACGCAACCTAATTGCGCCATCATCGTTCGGGCAGCGGGAGATTTCCGTGCCTGAACCGTCGATCCGCCATTCGGAGGCCGGTGCCGCGACGCTGGGCGATCGCTATCGCGCCACGCGCGCGCTAAGCGAAGCGCTGGTCGCGCCGCTGAGCGAGGCGGACGCGCAGCTCCAGTCGATGGACGACGCCTCGCCCGCCAAGTGGCACCTCGCGCACACCACGTGGTTCTGGGAAACCTTCCTGCTGCGCGATCACCTGCCCGGCTACCGGCTGTTCGACGAGAGATGGCCGTTCCTGTTCAATTCCTATTACGAAGCCGAAGGGCCCCGCCATACGCGGGCACGCCGCGGGCTGCTGTCGCGGCCCTCGCTGGCGGAAGTGCTCGCGTGGCGAGAGCACGTCGATGCGGCGATGGACGGCTTGCTGGATGATTTCGCGCGGGCCGACCTGATCGAGCTCGGGATCGCGCACGAACAGCAGCACCAGGAACTCCTGCTGACAGACATCAAGCACGCGCTGTTCGAGAATCCGCTCGGGCCCGCGATGTGGAACGTCGGGCCCGCGGCGGCGCATGCGCGGTCCGATGGTTGGCGGGAGCATCCCGGCGGGATCGCCCTGATCGGCCATGCGGGCACCAATGACGAAGGCGGCTTCGCGTTCGACAACGAAGGCCCGCGCCACCGCGCGCTGCTCGAGCCGTTCGCGCTGGCGAACCGCCTCGTGACCAATGGCGAATGGGACGAGTTCATTGCCGACAGCGGCTATCGCAGCCCGTCGCTGTGGTTGTCGGACGGCTGGGGGTGGGTTCAGCGCGTGGGTATCGATGCGCCGCTCTACTGGCGCGATGGCGAGCATTTCACCCATGCCGGCTGGCAGGAACGCGATCCCGCCGCGCCCGTGACGCACATTTCGTACTACGAAGCCGACGCCTTCGCCCAGTGGGCGGGCGCGCGGCTGCCGACGGAGTTCGAATGGGAGGCAATCGCGCACGGCGAAGACCCGGCTTCGGGCAACCAGCTCGATGGCGCTGGATCGCCACTCCCCACCGGCTCAGCCGCGCTGTTCGGCGATTGCTGGCAATGGACCCGTTCTGCCTATCTCCCCTATCCGCGGTTCACGACCGCAGAGGGTGCGGTGGGCGAATACAACGGCAAGTTCATGTCCGGCCAGTTCGTACTCAAGGGCGCCAGCTGCGCCACCGTGCGCGGACATTCGCGTGCAAGCTACCGCAACTTCTTCTACCCGCATCAGCGCTGGCAGTTCACCGGCCTGCGGCTGGCTAAGGACCTCTGATGGCTGCAAAGTCCGGCATCGCGTTGGTTGATCTAGACGAGAGCGGGGTCGACCGCGCGTTCCGTGCCGATGTGCTAACCGGCCTGTCCGAACCGCAAAAGGCGATCCCGGCCCGGTGGTTCTATGACGAGCGTGGATCGGAGCTGTTCGAGGCGATCACCCGGCTTCCCGAATATTACCCGACCCGTGCCGAGACCGAGATTCTCGAGGCGCGCGGAGCCGAGTTCGCGGAGCTCGTTGGCCCCGGCCGCGCGGTGGTCGAGTTCGGTTCGGGCAGCTCGCTCAAGACACCGCTGCTCCTCGCCGCGATCGCCCCGGCCGCCTATGTGCCGCTCGATATCTCGGGCGATTTCCTGCGCGCGGCGGCGTCCGATCTCGCCGCCAAGTTTCCCGGCCTTCCGGTCCATCCGGTCGAGGCCGACTTCATGCGCAAGGTCGCGCTCCCGGTTGAGATTGCGAGCTTGCCCAAGCTCGGCTTCTTTCCCGGCTCGACCATCGGCAACATGGTCCCGGCAACGGCGGTCGACCTGCTGCGATCGATGCGCGCGACGCTGGGCGAGGGCGCGCAGCTCCTGATCGGCATGGACCTGATCAAGGACGTCGCGGTGCTCGAAGCCGCCTACGGCGATGCTGCCGGCGTCACCGCCGAGTTCAACCTCAACCTCGCACGGCGCATCAACCGTGAGCTAGACGGTACGCTGCCGCTCGACAAACTGCGCCACCGCGCGCCATGGAACGACGCCTACGCCCGGATCGAAATGCACCTCGCCGCGACCGAGGATATCGCCTTCGAAGTCTCCGGGCGGCGCTTCACGATGCGCGCGGGCGAGACGATCCACACCGAGAACAGCCACAAGTTCGACGATCGCAGCCAGACGCTGCTGTTGCTCGCCGGCGGCTGGACCCCCCGCCGCCGCTGGACCGATGGGGCCGAACGGTTCTCCCTGATCCTCGCCGACGCCACGCCGCCGAGGACCGCACCATGAGCGATTGGCCGAAGCTCGACTATCTCGCCGAGCGCGAGACCTACGAAGCCATGCACCTCGCGCTGCAAATGATCGGCAAACTGCCGACCCGCCTGCTGCCGTGGGAAAACCACGGCTGGCACGTCGCGCTGCGGGTCACGCCGCGCGGGTTCGCCACGCGGCCGATGCCGGGCCATGCGCGCCAGTTCGCCGCCGCGCTCGATGTGCACGACGCCGCGATCCGCGTCTTTTGCGACAACGGCTACGCGCGCGCGGTGCCGGTCGCCGGGCAAACGGTGGCGGCCATTCATGCCGGGCTCGAATCCGCGCTTGCGGAGATGGGCCTCCCGGCACCGCTGTGGGGCGGTCCGAACGAGATGCCCGATCCCGTGCCGTTCGCGCAGGACGATCGGCCGCGCGAATGGGATGCCGGCGCGGCGTTGCGCCTGCACCGTGCCTTCGTATTGGCCACGCGCGTTTTCGACCGCTTTCGTGCGCGCTATCGCGGCAAGAGTTCCCCGGTCCACCTGTTCTGGGGCAGCTTCGATCTCGCGGTTACCCGGTTTTCCGGGCGGCCGGCGCCGCTCCATCCGGGCGGGATCCCGTACCTGCCCGATGCCGTCACCCGCGAAGCCTATAGCCACGAAGAGGTCAGCGCCGGGTTCTGGCCGGGCGGCAACGGAATCGATGAGGCTGCGTTCTACGCCTACGCCTATCCGACCCCCCCGGGGCTGGCGGCACAGCCGATCGCAGCCGATGGCGCCGGCTGGAACGCGGCGCTCGGCGAATTCCTGCTGCCATACGAGGCGGTGCGGGCGTCGGATGCACCAGAGGAGGCGGTGATGGGCTTCCTTGACAGCACCTGGCGCGCAGCAGCGGCATTGCTCGACTGGCCTGGCGGGCTCGAAACCGGGGAAGCGACCGGGCATCCGCCCCGCTAAAATCCCGCGTCGTTCATCGCCAAGCGGGATGCCGCCTCCTATATGAGCTCAATGGATTTCGCGCAGCTCTGGGCACAGTTCGGCGAATGGCTTGCCGAAGTGCCGCAATCGGGCCTGCTGGTGGCGGCGCTCGCGGCGATGCTGCTCGGCGTTGCCGGCTCGTTCGTGGTGCGCCGACTGCCCGCGCTTGGGCGGCTCATGCGCAGCGGCAGCACGGTTGCCCTGATGGCCATCCTGACGCTGGTGATCATCCAGCTTGGCAGGATCGACCCGCGCTTCGATTTGGCGGTGCCCGAGCTCGGCCTGCCTGAGCAGGTGGTTGAAGGCGGCGAGACGCACGTCCCGCTGGCGGGCGACGGGCACTACTGGGTGCGCGCGACGATCAACGGCACCCCGGCGGCGTTCCTCGTCGATACCGGCGCGACGATCACGGCGGTGTCGACCGAAACCGCCGCGCGCGCCGGGCTTGAGCCCCGTGCCGGCGGCATCCCGGTGCAGATGCAGACCGCCAACGGTTCGGTCGCCGCCGAGCTCACCTCGATCGATGAGCTGCGCTTCGGCAGCGTGGCTGCGCGCGGGCTCGACGCGGTGATCGCCCCCAATATCGGGCCGACCAACGTTCTCGGCATGAACCTGCTTTCCCGGCTGGCGTCGTGGCGGGTCGAGAATGGCGAGCTCGTGCTGGTGCCGCACCACCCGCAGCCGGCGGTCGAAGCAAGCAAGCGCTAACTTTCC
Source organism: uncultured Sphingomonadaceae bacterium (assembly GCA_964401045.1). Classification (GTDB taxonomy): domain Bacteria; phylum Pseudomonadota; class Alphaproteobacteria; order Sphingomonadales; family Sphingomonadaceae; genus CAYNXB01. The sequence continues at coordinate 33,802 of CAYNXB010000011.1, forward strand.
CAGCCGAAGTGATCGGCCAGTTCCTCAGGCGTGAAGCCGAAGCTCGAGACGTCTTCCGTATAAGGCAGCATGCCCTTGTTCCATGCCACGAACTCCGCCTTCAGCGCGGCGAATTTCTCCGGCATGCGGTCCTTGAGATTGGCGCGTTCGAGCGGATCGGCGACCACGTCGAACAGGTATTCGTGTCCTTGCATCGAGAGATATTTGTGGCGCCCGCGCCGCGCTGCCTTCTGGTGCTTGTTCCAGAATTTCCAGAACAGCGCGCGCTCGGGCATCGCGGTGCCGCGCAGCGCGGGGCGGAAGTCGATCCCATCCGTGGGAAAGCGCGGATCGGGCGCGCCGCCCGCGCCGGCAAGGAACGTCGGCAGGAAGTCCATCGACATCACCGGCGCGTCGCTTTTGGTTCCGGCGGTGGTCAGTCCCGGCCACTTGACGATGAGCGGCACGCGAATGCCGCCTTCGAGCAGTTCGGTCTTGATCCCGTTGAACGGCCAGTTGTGCGAGAAGCGCTCACCCCCGTTGTCGCTGGTGAACACCACCACGGTGTCGCGGTCGAGCCCAAGCTCGGCGAGCCGGGCAAGTACGCGCCCCGCGTTGGCGTCGAGCGAGCGCACCATCGAGGCATAGGTTTCCATATCGCCGCCGTCATAGTCGGCGATCGCCAGCGCGCCCGGCGCCGGCGGATTGGCGGCAATGCGATCGGATTCGGCCTTGCCCTTGGCGTCCGGGCCTTCCCACGGCCAGTGCGCGGCCGTGAAGTGGAGGCTCAGCAGCCACGGCTGGGCCGATTTCGCCCGCGCCTCCAGGAATTCGACCGCGCGATCGCCCAGCAGGTCGGTGTAGTAACCCATCTCGTCGACCCGCACGTCGCCATCCCAGGTGTCGGCCGGGCCGGCGCCGATCTTGTGGGTGTAGTAGTCGACCCCGCCCCCGCGGTTGCCCCAGAACTCGTCGTAGCCGCTCTGGAGCGGCCCGAACTTCGGCAGGCCGCCCATGTGCCACTTGCCCAGCAGCCCGGTGTGGTACCCCTGCTTGCGCAGCAGGGAGGGCAACGTCGGATGCTCGGGCGGCAAGCCCAGCTCGGGGTTGCCGAGCGGCTCCTCGAGCCCGGCGCGCAGGCGGTACTGGTAACGGCCGGTGATCAGGCCGACGCGCGTGGCGCTGCACACCGCGCTATTGGCATAGCCGTGCATGAACTGCATGCCCTGCGCGGCGAGGGCGTCGATCATCGGCGTCTGGTATTCCTGCCGGCCATAGCAGGAGAGGTCGGCGTAACCGAAGTCGTCGGCCATGATGAACAGGAAGTTCGGCTTCTTCGCCGGCTGCGCCAGTGCCGGCCCGCTGGCCGCCAGCGCCGCCGTGCCGAGAGCAGCGGCCATGGCGCCGCGCCGGGTGATGCCTGCCGCGGCGCTGTCGAACTCGTTCATTGCTTACGTCCCTTCATTCTTGCGGAATGAGGGCGGCCAGCCTCCTCGGCACGGCCGCCCAGTCGATGCAATGCCTGCCCAGAGGTTCGAGAGGCGGGCACTGCCTTTTTCGTATGGCCTTCGCAGAAAGCCCCTCACATGCGGAACTTGAGACCGACCGTGTAACGCCGGCCGAGCACGTCGTAGACCCCCGCGTTCACCTGAGTCGAATAGCCCGAGAACGGCACATAAGTCGGCGTGACGGGCGGATCGGCATCGAACAGGTTGGTGACCGATCCCCACAGCTCGACGGTCGAGCTGCCGACGCCGAACTCGTAGCCGAGCCGCAGATCGGCGTAGAACACCGAATCTACCGAGTTGTCCGCGATCTTGACCACCTGGCTGGCGAGGCAATCCTCGTAGGCGCAGGCGTCCTGCACGCCAGGTCCGATATAGCGGCCCTGGAAGAACGCCGAGAACGGGCCGTTGCGGTAGGTGACGTTGCCTGTCATCCGGAAGTCCGGGTAGCCGTAGTAGACGTTGGTGGACGGACTGGCCCCGACCTGGCCCTTGCGGTCGGTGTAGATGCCGGTCGAATCCACCTCGGACCGCTCGGTCAGCCAGTTAGCGAAGATGCGCGTGGAAATGGTTTCGTCGCCACCGAATATGGTCGCGTCGGTGGAATAGGACAGCTCGGCGTCGATGCCGCTGGCGATCGCCTCAGCCACGTTGACCACCACGTCGCCGATCAGCGAGATGCGGTCGGTCACAGGGTCGCGGTCGATCAGCAGGCAGTACTCCGGTCCGCCGGCCTCGCAGCGATCGGCGACCGTCTGCACGCCGACGCGGCCGAGCGCGCCCTTGATCTTTACCCGCCACCAGTCGACCGACAGCGACAGGCCGGGCAGGAACGTGGGCCGCAGAACAGCGCCGGCGGTGAAGTTGTCGGCCTTCTCCGGCTTGGCGAACTGGTTGCCGCCCGAGAAGATGGTGACGTTGATCGTGCCATCGCCCGGATAGCGCGGGTCGGTGAGCGTCGCCGAGCCGCCGGTCTTGTCGTAGCGTTCGTTGAGGTTCGGGGCGCGAACGTCGCGTGAATAAGTGCCGCGCAGGCGAATGGAATCGCCGATCGCTACGTCCAGTCCGCCCTTGTAGGCCCAGATCTCGCCCGAATTCGAATAGTCGGCCCAACGCACCGCGGCGTTGAGGTTGGCCGAGACGCCGCTGGTATCGAGCAATGGCACCAGCGTTTCCGCGAATGCCTCCCACACGTCGGTATCGGCCTGGATGTTCCACACCTTGGAATACTGGGTGCCGACGCCGGCGTTGGTGGTGCAGTCGGCTGCGCTCACGCCGCGCAGGCCGAGCGCGGGGTTGTTGCACTTGACCGCGGCGTAGCTGTCGTAGTTCGCCGAGGGGTTGGAGGAATCGCGCGAGATCTGGAAGAACGATTCCTTGCGGTACGATCCGCCCACCGCCAGCGAGATCGGGCCGGCCCAGTTGTCGACCACGTTACCCGCCAGCGATAGCTCGGCGAGGTGCTGCTTGTAGATGGTCCGATTAACCTTCGCTTCCTGAGAGGTGTAGGAATCGGTCAGGCCGAGGTCGTAGCCGGTGTCGACGAAGTAGAGATCGGTGGTGATCTGCTCGCCCGGATCGTTGCCGACGACGTAATCGACTGCCCCGGGCGAGGCGTTGCCACGGCCGAACAGGTTGAGCGGCTCGCAGCCCGGGAAGGCCGCAGCGCCGGCCGGATTGAGCGACACGTTGCAGACGATCTGGCCAGTGTCGGGATCGCGCACCGCGTCGAGCGCGGCGAACACCCGATCGAGGCGGAGGCCGACTTGCTTCCAGATGCGTTTGGAGCGGCCGTACTGGTAATAGCCGTCGAACCGCCAGCCATCCATGAAACCGCCGGTGTCTATATCGGCCATGAAGCCGGCGGTGCCGATGTCCTGCGTGGTCTCGTCGTTGAAGCGCATCTGCCCGATGTCTTCGATGCTCCCCATGCGGCGCAGGGTAAACGATGCGATGCCGTTATCCGTCATCGTCTGCTGCAGGTCGGCCGGCAGGTAGGCGTTGCCGCTGAAGATCGTCAGCGCGGTGGGCGTGCCACCGAAGCCGCCACGCGGCGTGTTCCACTGGAACAGCTTGTTGTAGCCGCGGATATACTGGCCGAACACCTTTACGCCGTCGGCCACTTCGTAGTCCGCGTAGCCGAACAGCGAATAGCGATCGATGTCCGGATAGAGCGTCTGGACCTCGCTCAACTCGCCGCCAAGGTCGTCACCGTCGCCGCCCACGGTGCGAGCGGGCGGCGTTCCCAGGGTGCCCTGGGTAATCGTGCCGGGAACGAACGGCGAGACGTTCCCGCTGCTGTCGAACTTGCGGCCATTGATCGCCGTACCCGGTGCGAAGATCACGCCGTCGAACGAAGCATTCATCGAATGAACGTCAGGGTAGAAGCTCCACACGCCGTCCGCGCCCTGGACGCTGCCCCAGCTCTGGTACCAGTTGCGGCCCTTGTAGCTGTGTATGCCCTCCTGGTGGGCGCCCTCGGCGGACAGCAGCAAGTGCCCGCGATCGCCGAGCGCGAAGCCGGCGGAAAGCGAGCCCGAATAGTTCTCGCCGTCGCCCCGGTCGGTGACCCCGCCCTGCACGTCGGCCTGGAGGCCGGTGAAATCGGTGTCGATGATGAAGTTGACCACCCCGGCGACCGCGTCGGTGCCGTAGGCGGCGGAGGCGCCGCCGGTCACCGTCTCGACGCTGCGGATCATCGCCTTCGGGAAGATGTTGATGTCGACGCCGCCGAACACGGTGGAAGACGGCACGCGCCGCCCGTTGAGCAGGGTCAGCGTGCGGTTGATGCCGAGGCCGCGCAAGTTGAGGTTGCCAGTGCCGCCGCGCGCAAAAAACGTGGAGCTGGCGGGCGTCTGGTTGCCCATGAACTGCGGCAACTGGCTGACGCTGGCGACGAGCGAGGCCGGGTCCATCGCCTGGAGCTCCTCGGCGCGCACCGCGGTCACCGGCACCGGCGAATCCATCCCGTTGGTGATGAGGCGCGAACCGGTGACGACGATGGCGCCGTCGCCGGTTGCCGCGTCCGCCGCAGCACTTGGTGCGGCTTGCACGCCCGCGGTTGTCGGCTGGCTATCCTGCGCCAGCGCCGGGCCCGCCCAGGCCGCCAGTGCCACCGCGCTCACGCCGCAGAGACCACGCAGCCTGGTCGTACGCGCACCGTTCTTCGCAATCATCGGAAATCCCCCCTTTTTGTGATCTTCTTGTTTGAAGCCGAAATCCGGGGAGGGCCGATTTAAAGCAAGCAACGCTCTGGTAATGACAGCCCATAACTTGAAAGCTATGGGTATATCGGGAGGTAATAATGCCGAGCCTACCTTTCACCCTGCGCCAGCTCGAGGTTTTCGCCAGCCTGTGCGAGACGCGGAGCTTCCGCCGCAGCGCGGAAACGCTAGGCATTTCACAGGCTTCGGTGAGCAGCCAGATGAAGCTGCTGGAAGACCAGCTTGGGCTGATACTGCTCGCCCGCCGGCCCGGAACGCGGCCTTCGCTCACCGCCGAGGGCATGACGTTCCTCGACGACCTGCGCCACTTTCGCGCAGCCGCCGAAACGCTCGCCGCCCATCGCCGACGCGGGCCGGACGAGGGGGACCGGGCGGTGCGCTACCGCGTGCTCATCGGCCAGGGCATGCTCGACCACTTCATCCGCCCGAAGCTCGACCGCTTCTTCCAGGCCGAACCGCAGATCGAGCTGATCTTCGAGCCGCGCCCGCCGAGCGGCGATCTCGCCCGTGACATCGAGGATGGGGCCTACGATTTCGCGCTGATCCACCGCCGCGGCGATCGCGGAGTCGAGCCGACCATGCGCCAGCTCGCGGTGGTGCGTGGCGGCATCTACGGCCACCGCAAGTTCACTCAAGGGCACGAGCTGCCGCTGAGCGCCGAGTTCATCAACACCTTGCCGTTCATCATGCCGCTGGCGGCGAGCACGCAGGAACGCGAGATGCTCGGCTTCTTCGAACGCTTCGGCATCCAGCCGCGGCGCGTGATCGGGCACACCCAGTATTACGACGTGATGGCCGCGATGCTCGATCGCGCAGTCGGCATCGCATCGTTCACCGAGGCGATGCTGCCGGCCGAGATGCGCGAACACGTGATCATGCTGCACCCGCTCGAGAACTGGCGGCTGCTGTGGTACCGCAAGGACGCGGGCCGCGATCCGCGCTGCGACGCGGTGGAGAGCTTCCTGTGGTCGAGCGTGCTGCAGGACCCGGACTACCTGACGATCGACATCTTCGCCTGACGGAACCCCACGCGCGCGCCCGGCATTGCCCGGACATGGCGATCGCCCGCGACACGCCGCCGATGGAGGCGAAGCTCACCGATGCGATCCCGCACGGCGAGGGCTGGCAGTTCGAGCCCAAGTGGGACGGCTTCCGCTGCCTCGCGTTCCGGGAGGACGGGGATGTCTCGCTGATGTCGAAATCGGGCAAGCCGCTGGCCCGCTATTTCCCGGAGATCGTCGAGGCCCTGCTCTCCCTGAAGCAAAAGCGCTTCGTTCTCGACGGCGAGCTGGTCCTGCCGGTGGGCGAGGCGCTCTCGTTCGCGGCCTTGCAGATGCGGTTGCATCCGGCGGCCTCGCGCGTCGCCAAACTGTCGCGCGAGACGCCCGCGCAACTGATGCTGTTCGATTGCCTGCAACTGGGCACGAAGGACCTGTCAGGCAAGCCGCTGGCGGAGCGGCGGAAGGCGCTGGAAGGCTTCATGGCCGATGCCGCTTCGCCCCGGCTCCTGCTGTCCCCCGTCACCACCGACCGTCAGGTCGCCGAGCGGTGGTTCGCCCACACCGGCAGTGCGCTCGACGGGATCGTCGCCAAGCGCCTCGACCAGCCGTATCAGCCGGGCGAGCGCGCAATGATCAAGGTCAAGCAGCAGCGCACGGCAGATTGCGTCGTCGGCGGCTACCGGCTGTCGGGCAATAAGGTCGGCTCGCTGCTGCTCGGGCTCTATGATGCAGAGCGCAAGCTGAATTACGTCGGCTACACCTCGTCGTTCTCGACCGAGGATCGCGCGGCGCTGCTGCCGAAGCTCGAGCCCGTGCGCGGCGAGTCCGCCTTTGCCGGCTCGTCGCCGGGCGGGGTGAGCCGCTGGAGCAATGGACGCAGCACCGAATGGGTCGCGCTCAAGGCCGAGCTGGTCGCCGAAGTGGGCTATGACCAGGTCACGGGCCAGCGCTTCCGCCATGGCACCACGTTCGTGCGCTGGCGGCCCGACAAGGCGCCCGGACAATGCACGATGGAGCAGTTGGAGCACGAGCTGCGTCCGGCCGCGCTGGCGGAATTTCTCGCCTCCTAGGCGGGCAGCTCGACCAGCTCGATCTCATGGCCCTGCGGGCTTTTCAGCAGCGCGATCTTAACGCCGCCAGCCTCGAACACGTCCGTCACCTTTTCCGCGTCGCAGGCCAGCGCGTGATCGTGGCTCGCGCGAATGTCGGTGCAGGTGAAGCCGATCGGGCCGTGACCCGGCCCAACGCTGACGTCGCGGCCGTCTTTGTACTGGACCAGCATCAGGCTCGGCCCGGCCGGTTGCCCTGGTAACCCGAGCACTTGCTCGCGGAACTCGGGCTCGTCGAAGCTCATTGTGACTTCGAAGCCGAATGCGCCGTGCCAGAAGGCGAGCGCCGCGTCGAGGTCGGGGACGTTGAGCTTGAAGAAGCTCAGGCGGGCTTCAGGCACGGGCATTCGCAGCCTCCTTGCGGCTTTCGTGTCCGGCGAGCCAGAAGCACAGCGCGCCGATGGCGTAGAAGACGGTCGAGCATGAGAGCGCCAGCCGCAAACCGTCGCCGCGCAGCGCGGTGCACGCGGCATCGACGCTCTCTGCCGGGCAGGTCGCGCCCGCCGCGGCGATCAGGCTCTGCGAAAACAGATCGCTCACCGCGCCGACGATCACCGGTGCAAGACCGGTGGCGAGGATGTTGATGACGAGCATGAACAGCGCGATGGTCGATGCGCGGGTGCGCGGCGTGGCGATGTTCTGCACCGTCGCCAGCATCGGGCCATAGTGCATGAGCAGGCTGATCCCGGCGAGCACCAGCAGCGGGATCGCGCTGCCCAGTGTCTCGGCCTGGAACGCCAGAAGATAGAGCGGCACAGACAGCGCGAGGCCGATCGCCGGCACCCACGAATACCACGCGAGATCACGCTTCCCGAGGCGGTCGGCGGCAAACCCGCTGATCAGCAGCCCGCTGGTGAGCGAGGCAAAGGTGACGAGGCCGTAGATCAGCCCCGCCTGACCGAAGCTCAGCGCGTGGACCCGCGCAAAATAGACGCCGAGGAACTGGCCGAGCCCGTGCAAGCCGAAGCCGCCGAAGGTGCCGCCCGCGACCACCAGCAGGAACAGCTTGCGGCGGAACAGGCTCGCCGCAACCGTGCGCAGGCTCGGTACGTCGTCGCCCGCAATCTCGCCTGCCGCGCCGCGTGCCGGCTCTCGCAAGGTCCATTTGACCAGCGCCGCGACGAGCAGGCCCGGTACGCCCATGATCACGAAGGCCCAGCGCCAGCCGAGCGAATCCGCGATCAGCCCGCCGCTCGCCGCCCCGATCAGTGCGCCCGCCGGCACGCCGAGCATCATGATCGAGGTCGCGAACGCGCGCCGCTCCGGCGGGAAGTGATCGCCGAGCAGGGATGAGGCCGGGGCCGTGAACCCCGCTTCGCCGATGCCCACACCGACGCGCGCGAGCAGCATCTGGGCAAAGTTCGCCGCGGCCCCGCACAGCACCGTCATCGTCGACCACGCGACGGTGCAGATCGCGAGAATGTTGATCCGGCTCCGCCGCTCGGCGAGCCGCGCGAACGGCACGCCGAGGACCGAATAGAGCAGCGCGAAGCTCAGCCCTTGCAGCAGGCCGAGCTGGGTGTCGTTGAGCCCAAGATCCTGCCGCAGCGGCTCTGCGATCGAGGCCACTACCGATCGGTCGGCATAGTTGACCAGGCACACCAGCAGCAGGACCAGCAGCAGCCAGCCTCGATAACCACGCGAGAAGTCCCGCGCCCCGGCTGGCTGCGCGATCGTTGCCATCAGAGCCCGCGGATGAAATCGGAAAGCAGCGGGCCCAGATCGTCGTGTTCGCAGCCAAGTTGCTTGGTGCTCGAGATGTGGTTGTGCCCCTTGAGCCAGTGTATTCGCGGCCAGCGGCCCGTCTCGCTTACCCGCGCCTCCACCAGCGCCAGCGCCTGCTTCTGGAAGTCAGGCGGGTCGAACTCGCTGAGCGTGAACATGCACGGCAGCGTGGTCCGCGCGAGGCCGGCTTTGCTCGAAGCGACCGGCCAGCCGTCCTTGTCCTCTCCGTAGTACTGCGGTTTGAACGGATCGACTTCTGCAATGCGCAAGTCGTAGATGCCCGAGATCATCGCCGCGCCGCCGAGATGGGGCGCTGCTTCGCCGGGGTTGGCGACGACGTCCGCGACATGGGTGGCACCTGCGGATTCGCCCATGATGACGATCCTGCCCGGCTCGATGCCGTATTCGCCCGCGTTCTCGCCCAGGTGACGGACTGCCGCGATCACATCGTCGCGGCCGTCGGGCCAGCGGGCCTCGGGGGCCAGCCGATAGGTCATCGTCGCGCCGACGAACCCCTCGCGGGCGGCCCAGGCGCCGATGTTGTTCTGGAACGGCTCGCCGGCCTTGCCCTTGTCGCCCATCACGAAGCCGCCGCCGTGGACGAACAGCAGGCACGGCGCGGGGGCGCTCGACGCCGGGCGGAACGCGTCGAGCTTGTGCCGCTCGTGCGGACCGTAGGCAACGTCACGGGTGACGCGGCGTTCCTCCGGGGCGAGCGCCAGAGGCGCGTAGAGCCCGATGGTGCCCTGGATCATGTCCGGGGTGAATGCCGAGCCCCACCTGGCGATGGCATCGAACAGGTCTTGGCGCTTCATGCGTCCTCCATCACCAGCACCGGCTTCACCACCGTTGCTGCCTCGCAATCGTGCCATGCCTGGTCGAAATCGGCGAACCTATAGGTCGTCACCAGCTTCTCGAGCGGGAAGCGGCCCTGGCGCCAGAACTCGATCAGCCTGGGAATGAACAGCCGCGGATTGGCGCTGCCGCCGAGGATGCCGACCAGCTTCTTGCCGCCTGCGAGCATATTCATCATGTCCGGCTGCCAGTCGCCGCGAGGGCGGGTGACGAACCCGGAGACACCGCGGTTGCCGAGCACTTGCAGCGCAAGGGTGAACACCGCGTCGGCGACCGTGGTGTTGAAGCTGAAGTCCGCGCCTTGCGGCAGGATCTCGCGGATTGCGGCGAGCGTGTCGCTACCGTCCGAATGGACTGCGTGGGTCGCGCCGACCTGCCTGGCCAGCTCGCACCGCTCCGCCACCGTGTCCACGGCCACGATCGTGCCCGCGCCGCAGATGCGCGCCGCCATCACCGCCGCCATGCCGACCCCGCCGACCCCGAACACCACGATCGACTGACCCGGGCGGACCTTGAGTTCCTCGATCACCGCACCGGCGCCAGTGATGATCCCGCAGGCCATCGGCGCGACCAGCTGGAGCGGCACGTCCTTGGGCACCGGCACCGCGCCGCGCGCGTGGGCGACCATGTGCGTGGCGAAACTCGACTGGGCGAAGAAGTGGCTCCCCACCTGCTCGCCCCCCGCGCCGAGCGCGCTGGTCCCGTCCGGCCGGGAACAGCCGAAGGCGCGTGGCATGGCCTCACGGCAATAAGTCGGCTCGCCCTTGAGGCACGACGGGCAATTGCCGCACGATCCGCCCGAAACGACCACGTGATCGCCTGGCTTCACGTGTGTCACCGCCTCGCCGACTTTCTCGACCACGCCTGCGCCTTCGTGGCCGTAAACCGAGGGTTTTGGCCCCGGCCAGCCGATCCCGGCGTGGGCGTGAAGGTCGGTGTGGCAAATGCCGGTGGCGACAAGGCGAACGAGGATCTCGTCGGCTCTCGGCTCGCCCAGCTCGAGTTGCTCCAGCACCGGCGCGGGGGCCCCGGCACGGCTGACCGCTGCGGTTATCCTCATTCGTCGTCCAGCTTGTGCTTGGGCGGGGTCATCGCCGGGCGGCCCTTCATCCTGACGTCACCCTGCCATGGCACGTCTTCCATCGTGCGCCAGGCGTTCACCAACAGGTGCTTGAACACCCACACGCCGTCTTCCTTGATCAGGCGATCGTCACGCGTGCCGATGCCGAACACGAAGTTGGTGCCGTATTCGACGTTGAACTGGAGGATCTGGAACATCGAGCGGACCCGCGCGCCTTCGGCGGTGGGGGTCATCAGGAAGTGCTGGAACAGGTGCTGGCGGCCGAACCACCAGTGTTGCCGGTCGTACCACAGCTCCTTGAGGTTCTCGAGGATCGCCGTGTGGCCGCGCACCTCGCCTTGCCACAAGTGGTCGAACGCGCCGTCCCGCGCGAACGCCGACAGGGCCAGCTCGGCATCGGCGAGGTCGATGCCCCAGGCGTAGCGGGCATATGTCTCCATGATGTCCCCGCGATCCTGTGCGGGCATCGTTTTGGGGACGCCGTTGGGCCAAGGGTTCTCGCTCACGCCACCGCCTCCATTTCGTATCGTCCGCTTTCGAACACCTCATCCGGCACCCACACGCCATGGAAGCTGGCCCGCACGCGCACCGGCAAGTGCAGCCGCGCGACCGGGCCTTTGGCGAGGTCGAGCGCGTCGAAGATGCCGATTTCGCTGTGGCCTTGGTCGAGCCGGTTGAGGATCGAGAGGATCCATCCATCGCCTTCCTTCGCGCCGGGCGAGCGGGGAACGAACTGCGGCTCCTGCACAGCAGTCTTTTCGCCGTGCTCCCACACCTCGACCGCGCCGGTCTTCACGTTGACGTGGCCGAGCGTGCTGGTGCCATCGCCGCCGCGGTACACGATCACCCAGCCGTGGGTGTAGTCGCGGCCCTGCCAGCGGTCGTCGGTGCGCGGCATCTCGCACGGCACCGGCATCAGCGGGCGGGTGTCATAGCTGTCGTCGTTACGCGCGAGATCCATGGTGATGCGGGTGAGGACCGGCGGCACCCCTGGGACTTCGCGCCCGTCAGGAGTCTTGAAGAACGGGAAGCAGTTGCCGTCGTAGAGGCACACGTCGAGGTGGACCTTGGTGCCCTCGGTCACCGCATTGAGCATGTGCCCGGCGCTGGAGGTCGGGCCTTCGAACCAGCGGACCTCGTCGGCCGAGCCGTAACGCGGGATCACGGCGATCATGGTCGGCTTGTCGTCATGCCATTCGTAGAACGTCTTGCCCGCCTTGAGGCCGTCCATATCGGGCGTGCACAGCGGGAAGAACGGCACCACGATATGTGTCTCGGTGATCGCGAAATCGTGCACCACGTTGGCCCACGGGGCGTCGAACCACACTTCGTGCTTGAGGGTACCGTCGGGGTGGAAGATGTAGATCGCGAAGTCGCGCGTGGTGTCGCCCTTGGCCTGGTACGAGTAGGTCAGCAGCTCGCCGGTGACCCAATCGACTTTCGGGTGCGCGGAGAGGCTGACGGCGGACACCTGCCCGTCGAGATCGGTCTTGGCCCGCGTTTCGAGCGTGTCGGGATCGACCTCGAACGGCAGGTCGTCTTCCTTGAGCGCCATCAGCTTGCCGGCGTGGAACAGCATCGAGGTGTTGGCGGTGCCGGGGCTGGTCTCGGCCGCCAGCGGATCGGCGGTGTAGCGGTTGCGGTACTTGCCGAACAGCGAGCGGCGATGCTCGGCCTGCAGCTCGTAGCGCGGGGTGCGGACCCAGCGGTTGCGATAGGTGACGTGGCCGTCCTCGAAGCGGAACATGAACATCATGCCCTCGCCATCAATGAAGATGTCCTCGCCGTTCATCGGAGGGAACTGGCGGTCCGCGCCGCAGCGATACCAGGTGCCGTTGAGCCCTTCCGGGACGTGGCCTTCGATCAGTTCCAGCCCGTCGACCGTGCATTCGGAGCGCATCGGGTGCGCCCAGCCCGCATATTCGGCGATCTTGGGGAAAGTGATTTCCATGACCGTTATCCCATTGCCTGATCGACCGCCGAGACGGCTTCGCGCGTGAGGCAAACCGGCGTGCCCGAATTGACCAGCAGCGCCTGCTTGCGGACGTAGCGGGTGAGGTCGCCGCGCAGGCCCGGGAGCCCCGAGAAGCCGAAGCTGTCGTTCTTCGCTTCAGAGCCGAAGAAGGTGAGGAAGGTGTCCTGCACGCTGACCTTGCCGGCATCGATCCGCTCGGCAACCGCGCCGGCGGTTTCGGCGTCGGGGCCAATCACCGCGGCCGAGAGGCCGTAATCGGTGTCGTTGGCGAGCGCGATCGCCTGCTCGATGTCGTGCCACTTCATCACCGGCATCACCGGGCCGAAGGTTTCCTCACGCATGATTTTCATGTCGTGGGTCACGCCGGTCAGCACGGTCGGGCGCATGTAGTCGCCGCCGTCGATCTGGAACGGCGGGCCGCCCTCGACGATCTCCGTGCCCATCGCCACCGCCTGTTCGAGTTGCGCGGCGACGATCTTCGCCTGATGTGGGCCGGTGAATGCGTCGATGTGGCCGCCCATCGGGTCCTTGTCGTTCAGCTCGATTCGCCGGGCGCGCTCGACCAGTTTTTCGACGTATTCGTCGTGGATCGTGTCCTGGACGTAGATGCGCTCGATCGAGAAGCACACCTGTCCTGTCGCGCTGATTGCGCCGCGGATGGTCGCCGAGACCGCGTCGTCGATGTTCGCGCCTTCCATCACGATCAGCGGGTCCTTGCCGCCAAGCTCGACGTCGTAGGGGATCATCCGCGCGCCGCACGCGGCGGCGACCTTGCGGCCGTTTGGGACCGATCCGGTGAAGGAGATGTAGTCGGCTTCTTCGACCAGCGCCTGGCCGGTCTCGCCATCGCCGTGCACGCAGTCGAACACCGCGGCCAGCTCGGGCACTTCGCGCACGCTGTCGAACAGCGGACCGGTGAATCGGGGCGTCACTTCGCTTGGTTTGAGCAGCACCGCGCAGCCAGCGAACAGCGGCGGGATCGCGTGCAGCATCGACAGCATGGTCGGCGCGTTCCACGGGCTGATTACGCCGACCAGCGGATAGGGCTTAAGCAGGCTCGAATAGGAAATCTCGGGATTAGCCCGGGCGACGCCTTCCTTGAGCGCTCCTTTAAGCTGCATCGGCGCGGAATGGATCAGCCCGCCGAGGATGCCGAGCATCATATCGGGCGCGATGCGGCTGATCTCGCAATAGCCGGTATCGTGCGAATCCGCGTCGATGATTGCCTGCCGGTACTTGCCGCCAATCAGCGCGGCCCAGCGGCCCATGACCTTGCAGCGCTCTTCGGGCGGCATCGCCGCCCAGGCCGGCTGCGCCGCGCGCAGCCTGGCCGCCTTGGCCGCCACAATCGCGCGGTCCGCGACCTCGATCTCGAAATCGGCTTGCCCGGTGCGCGGGTTGCGCACCGGCAGCTTACGAGCAGCCATCCTTCCCATCCTCTTCGGTACCCCGGTTCGGGGTGAGCCTTTGACTCGGCCTTCTTTCATTGATTATTCAATGATGAGGCGGATCGAGTCAACGGGGATGCGTGCAGTGGAGCGTGATACGGCGGACCAGATCCCGACATACGACATCGGCGGGCTGCCCTATTTCGGCTACCGGCTAGCGGTCACCGCGAAGCTGTTCGACCGCAAGTTCGTCGAGATACTCATGGCCCATTCCACGCTTACCCTGCCGCAATGGCGCTGCATGGCGCAGCTCGGGCTGGCGGAGCCGGGCACGGTGCGCTCTCTCGCAGAGGGCGCAGCGGTGGATCGGGCGGAAGTCAGCCGCGCGCTCGCCCGCCTCGTCGCGCAGGGCATCGTCGCGCGGCATGACAATCGCGGCGACCAGCGCAGCCCGCAATTCACGCTCACCGCCGAGGGCCGCGCGCTGTTCGCCCGCGTGCGCAAGCCGGTGTCCGAATTCATCCGCTCGCTCGTCTCCCAGATCGCCGAGAGCGATATCGAGGCGGCGGACCGGGTGTTGTGGACGGTATCGAAGGGTTGCCTCGACTGATCCCCACGCCCGCTATCCATCGCGCGGCCTTTGGGTTATTTTGCGGCCCAGGGCGCAAAAGACGCATCGATAATAACAACGGGAGGTGGGGATGAGGGATATCGCTATCCGTTTCGGATTGGGTGTGTCCGCGGCCGGGCTGGCGGCGGCGCTGCCGCAGGCCGCTTGGGCGCAGGACAATGCCGGGCAAGTTGCGGCGCCAGCCGAAGCCCAGGGCAACGCAATCATCGTCACCGGCCTGCGCCGCTCCGAGGAATTGCAGGATACCCCCGCCGCGATCACCGCGTTCAACTCCGAGCTGATCGAGAACGCCGGCATCAACCGCCCGGCGGACTTCATCGAGCTGACGCCCAACGTGAATCTGGTCGAGACCCAGAACGTCGGCAACGCGTTCGTCATCATCCGCGGCATCACACAGGCGCGCAACAGCGAGCCATCGGTGGCGGTGGTGATCGATGGGGTGCAGCAGGTGAACCCGGCGCAGTTCAACCAGGACCTGTTCGACATCGAGCAGATCGAGGTGCTGAAAGGCCCGCAAGGCGCGCTCTACGGCCGCAATGCGATCGGCGGGGCGATCATCATCACCACCAAGCAGCCGTCGGACGTGCTCGAAGGCAAGATCGCCGCGGGGATCGACAACGGCTTCGGCTGGTACGTACGCGGCGGCGTCAGCGGGCCGATCTCGGACGGCGTGAAGTTCCGCCTGTCGGGCCAGTACAAAGACACCGAGGGCTATATCGAGAACGCCTACCTCAGGGAGAAGGCCGACCCCTACGAGAACGCCTCGCTGCGCGGCAACCTGCTGTTCGATCTCGGCGGCGGGTTCGAAGCCGACTTGCGCGGCAGCCTCGACCGGGTTCGTGCGCAAGGCTTCTGGTACAACATCGTCACCGATGTGAACGACACTAGCGTGCCGGTGCAGGTCAACAATCCGGGGCAGGACGATCGCGATATCTACAATGTCGCCGCCAAGCTCTCGTACACCGGCGATAACTTCTCGGTCACCTCGATCACATCGTACGACACGGTGAGCGAGATCATCACCGGGGATGCGTTCGACTTCCGCCCGATCGAGGAATCGTTCTTCTTCCGCCCGGCGGATTCGCCGTTCGGCTTCGGCCTCGGCCTCGGGTTCGACCTCAACCAGAGCCAGTATCTCGACGTCGAGGCGTTCAGCCAGGAACTGCGCGTCCAGTCGCCCGATAACCAGAAGCTGTTCTGGATGTTCGGCGGCTACC
>CAYNXB010000012.1:0-46873 GCA_964401045.1 uncultured Sphingomonadaceae bacterium
GGGTGAGCCTGCCCCCCAGTGTGAGGTTCAGGCGCCGCGCCGCTTCGAAGGTCGCTTCGCCATAAACGGTGACTTCCTCTACCTTGTTCTCGATGCCCGTCAGCGGGCTCTGGAACAGCGAAACCTCCATTCCGCGGTTCATTCGAGCTTCGTTGCTGAGCGCGCTGGCGGCCAACAGCCACCCGGTCCCGTTCGGGCCGTTATGCGCGAGCCGGACCTCGGCGGTGAACATCTCGATCCGGTTGCGCTGGTCGAAGCGGGCGGCAGGTGCGCTCGCGGCCGGCTGCTGGATCGGATCTGCAGGGTCGGGAAGCGCCGAGCCCTCGAACGTTTCGAATACGTCCTGCGCCGCGAAGCCGACCGACGTGGTGAGCTCGAGCGCATCCCATCGCTTGCGAGCAACGATATCGGTGAGCACGAAATCGTTGCGGTAGGGCTGTGCAATCGAACTCGAACGGGCGAGCCCGCCTTGGGCACGCTCGGCGTACTGGCTGTCGTCGCCGTCGATCCGCTGACCGACCAGGCTGAAGTCGATCGTGAGGTTATCCTCGGGGGCGTAGCGTAGGGCTGCGCGGCCACCGATCGACTTGACGTCATTGACGTCATCGAGACCGCGGCTGACATCGTCTATATAGCCGCCATCGAGCGAGCCGAAGCCGACCACGCGAAGAGCCAGGCGATCCTCGACCAACGGCAGATTGATGATCGCCCCGCCATCGAACCCGGGCTGGCCGTGCTGCACCGCCTGGATACCGCTCCAGACGGCGCCCTCGATACGATCCATTTGCGGCTCGCGCGGCACGACGCGGACCACGCCACCGAGCGAACCTGCCCCGTAAAGCGTGCCTTGCGGCCCTTCCAGAACCTCGACCCGGCGCAAATCGTAGAGCTTCAAGCTGGGGTCGGGCGCGCTGTAGGTGATCCGGCTGTTGCCCCAGTATTGACCGACCGTCGCCTGGGTCGGGCCGACAAAGCTGGAATCGGCGATGCCGCGGATGAACAGCTTGTTGCGGCCGGGGCCGAGGTGGGTGGAAACGACGCTGGCAGTTTTCGCGGCGATCGCGTCGCTCCCTTCCCGGCCGAGATTGGGAGAGATGTCGTTCCCATCGATGAAGTCGACCAGCCCCGGATAGGCGCCGAGTGGGATGTCTCGCTTCGTCGCGGTCACAATGATGTCAAAGGATGGCGCGGGCTGCGGGGGTGCGGCGGGCACGGCGCGCGGCCGTGGCGCTGCTGGCCCTGGATGCGACGCCGCGCGCTGCCGCTCGGCCTCGATCAGGTAGCTGTTCGCCGCCACCTGCCGCGCCCGTGCGCCGGTTCCGCGAAGCATCCGATTCAACGCTTCGGCCGCGGACATCCGGCCGCGGACGGCTTTCACCCGCTTCTGGGCGAGCTGCGGGTCACGGAAGCCGATGCTCGCATTGCTCTGGCGGCCGAGAATTCCGATCGCCTGGTCGAGCCGCACCGCCGGCACGTCAACGGCCGCGCGCTCCGCGCGCGCGGCCGCAGGCGCGGACACGACGACGGCGGCTGCCGCCCACAGGCTAGCGTGGCGGAGCATTCCGCAGTGTCATCTCCCAATGGCTTCCGTCGTCACGGATCGCGACCCCGAGGAGCGGCGCGGCGCGCGCCATCACCGTCTCGACCGGGCCATCCACCGCCAACGTTCCCGTATACCGCAATCCGCCGACGCCTGCGCCTGCGCGAACCGGCTGGCCGCAAGCGCGAGCGAGATGTTCCGCGACTTCGGCCAGCGTGGCGTTGTCGAAATGCAGCACGCCCTCGTTCCAGCTTCCGACCGCCTGCGGATCGGCTTTGGTAAGCCGCACAGGGCCGCGTGCGCCGTTCCGCGTGAGGACGTCGCCGGGGTGCAGTTGCACCGGCTTGTCCATGCCGTGGTAGATAACCGCCCCCTCGGCCACACCGACCTGGAGGGCATCGTCGTCGCTCACCACGTTGAACACCGTTCCCGCGTCCACCAGACGCGTATCGCCTACGGTAACGACGAACGGATCGCTCGCATCGTGGCGGATCTTGAACAGCGCTTCGCCGTGCGCGAGAGTCATCTCGCGCCCCTCTCGCGCATCGTAGCTGACGCGGGTATCGCCGTTGAGGATTACGCTGGAGCCATCCGCCAGCGTGACGATGCGATGCTCACCCGGCGCCGTCTCGATTTCCACGAGCCGCGCGCCAAAGGGTTGCAGCGTCAGCAGCGCCACGGCTGCGGCAACGCTGGCGGCGAGCGCTCCGCCGCCCGCCCACCAGCGCCGATGGGAATGCCTGACCGGTGCTTCATCCTCCCGGAAGATCGTCGGGGCTTCTGGATGCGCGAGCAGTTCACCCGCCCACGCCTCCTCTTCCACCGCCGCCTCGTAAGCCGCGAGATGCGCGGGATCGATCTCAAGCCAATCGGCGAGATCGTCCCAAAGGGTAAAGGTCGGCTCGCTCGCGCGAACCACCCACAGACGGGCCGTGTCCATGAGGTCTGCTGCCTCCTCAGTCATATCCCCCCGCCCTGAGACGGAATCAGACCCATCATTCCGCATCGAATTTCGCCTTCAGCCCGGCGAGTGCCCGGTGCGCCTTCTGCAGGTCCTTCTCGACCGAACTCAGGCTCACGCCAAGGTCGCGCGCCGCTAGCACCTGGCTGACGCCATCGAGGCGGCAGCGGCGAAATACCAGTTCGACGCGCGGGCCCAGCGCGGCGAGCGCCGCCCGCACCTCGCGCAGCCGCTCGCGGGCGATGAGCGCCCGCTCGCCGACCGGCGGTTCGTCGGGCGCGGTGGCGACCTCGTGCCACTCGAATTGCCGGCGCGCCCGGCTTGTCTGTGAGCGGCGCATGTCGCGCATCATATTCTCGGCCGCCCGGAACAAGTACGAGAGCGGATCGGCGATCGGCTGGCGCGGCGGGGTCGCGACCCGCTGCCATAGCTCATGGAGAAGGTCTTCCGCTTCGTCCGCTGCGCCGCGCGCCGCGAGGAAACGCAGCAGGCGCGCTCGTTCATTCAGCAAAACGCTTTGCAGGGCGGTGACGGGCCGCTCACCGGTCATTGTAGAAGATGCCATCCCTCTTCCGCGAGTGGCTGGGCCGGAGGTCCGGGAAAGCCGATCGGATTCACGCACAATGGTTTCGCTTGCCTGAACGGGAGCGCGCAAGGCCGTCATCTCGGAGCGCCCCGATGAAGCGCCTCGTCGCGCGCCTTGGCGAACGCGGATACATGGGGCTTGCCCGCTATCAACCGGTGCGCGGACGGAAGCGGCGGCAGCGCCCCGCGTGACAGGTACGCCAGCGGATCGACCGTCCGGCCATCGCGACGTACCTCGAAATGGAGATGAGGACCGGTCGATCGCCCGGTTGATCCCATTTTGCCGACGATCGCCCCCTGCCCTATTTGCATTCCGGGCGCGACGAGCAATCGAGACAGGTGCGCGTAGCGGGTGCGCAGGCCGGCCCCGTGGTCGATTTCGACCATGCGGCCATAACCTCCGGCGATGCCTGCGAAGGTCACCACGCCCGCCGCCGACGCGAGAACCGGAGCCCCCGTGGGCCCCGGAATGTCGATCCCCGCATGGAATCGGCGACCGCCGCCGAGCGGGTCGGGCCGATAACCGTAACGGGAGGACAGTAGTGGCATCGCAAGCGGAATTTCCACGCGGCGAGGCATCTGGAGCGGTTCCGCTTCCTCTATCGGCCCTGCTGTCGCCGCCATCCGGAAAGTCGCGCTTTCGCCGTCGGGCAGCGCGATCTCCGCGCGCGCGGCACCGGCCGCCGTCAGCGGCAGGATGGCGCACACGCAGGCCCAAGAAAAACGGCTCGGCATTCTATCGCTAGACGGAGCGGCACACGCGAACCCTCAAACGATTTCGAAAAATTTTTTTGAACCCGATTTCCCTTACGGAATCGGCCCGGAAGCTCCGTCTCGCTCAATGCCACTCGGCTGCCTAGCGAAGGGAGATTGACGATGAATGCGATGGAACAGGCAATGCTCGACATGCTCAAGCAAGGCCGGAACGATTTCGGCGTCGTCGCGGTTAAAGCGGAATTCGAGGCGGAGGGCACGCGACCGGACGAGTTGCTCAGGCTGCTCGAGCTTGCGCACCGGGCCGACCTCGGCGTCGCGCTCAAGATCGGTGGATGCGAAGCGATTTCAGATCTGCTTGCCGCGCAACTATATGGCGCGAACTACATCATCGCGCCGATGGTCGAGACCCCCTACGCCTTGCGCAAGTTCGCCGAGGCGCGTGCCAAGACCTGGGGCGAAAGCGCGCACGGCGCGAAGTTCCTCTTCAACCTCGAGACGCAGACGACGCTCGATAACCTGGCCGACATGCTGCCCATCGCCACGGCGCATCTGGACGGTATTGTGTTCGGCCGCGTGGACTTCACCCAGTCGCGAGGACTTTCACGTGGCGCGATCAACACGCGACCGATCACCAACTCGGTCCTGCTCGTCGCGCACGCCTGCGCCGACCATGACCTCGAGCTGGTGGTCGGTGGTTCGGTAGCCGTCGAAGCGGCGCCGGCGCTGCGCGAAATCCGCCAGATCCGCCTCGACCGGTTCGAGACACGCAAAGTGGTGTTCGACGGTGCGGCGGTGGAATCGGCGCGATTCGAGGAAGGGATCGCCAACGCGGTTGCGTTCGAGCTCGCCTGGCTCAAGTCGAAGGCCGAGTACTACGGCCATATCGCCCGCGAAGACCTTTCGCGCATCCGGATGATGGAAGAACGCAGCGCCCGCGCCAGCCAGGTCGCGCTGTCTACCCTCGCCGCTTGACCCGATGCCGTTCCGTCACGAAGTCTCGACGCTGATGCGCGACGTCGCGGCCGCCGCTGTGCTCCCGCGCTTCCGCCGCCTCGCCGCGCACGAGATCGCCGAGAAATCCCCCGGCGAACTCGTCACGGCCGCCGATCTTGAGGCGGAAAAGCGCCTCGCCGAAGGCCTTGCGTCGCTCTGTCCCGAAGCGCGGATCGTAGGCGAAGAAGGCGCGGCTGCGAACCCGGGTCTGCTCGATGGCATCGGCGAAGGGCTCGTGTGGCTGATCGATCCGCTCGACGGCACCGCCAACTTTGCCGCCGGGCGCGAACCATTCGGAATGATGGTCGCTCTCATCGACAACGGTTCAACACTGGCCGGGTGGATCCTTGCCCCGATGGGCGGGCTGCTGTGTCACGCTGAGCGAGGCGGCGGAGCGACATGCAACGGTGTCCGAGTGACCGCGCGGACCGGCCGGCGCGTCTTGCCGATTGCTGCGCTGGGAACCCACTTCCTGTCGCCCGAGCGGCGCGAACGGGTCCACGCCTGCGCAGGGCGGACACTCGACGTGCGCCCGGTTCCGCGCTGCGCGGCCGAAAGCTATCAGCGCCTCACGTTCGGGCGCGACGACATCGCGCTGTTTCAGCGCACGCTGGCATGGGATCACGCCGCGGGCGTGCTGTTCCTGACCGAGGCCGGCGGCAGGGTCACCGACTGGCGCGGCCGCCCGTGGCACCCGGGCACCGAAGGTCCGGGCATCCTCGCCGCCGCCAGCGAGCGGGCGTGGCGGCTTGGCGCCGAGGCGCTCCTGACACCCGAGACCGGTTTGCTGGAGCCGGAGGCCTGCCTTTCGTGACGCTGCGCAAATATCCCCTGATCACGCTCACTCTGGGTGCGGCGCTGCTCGCCGGCGGGCCCGCCGCCGCGCAACTCGCCCTGCCCGTCGGCCAGCCTCAGCAGACCGATTCCGATTTCGACGTCGTCACTCCCGCGCCGGCCGACGTGCCGCCCGCGGCGATCGCGCCGTTCGAGCCTGTGAACCTTGACACCCCCCCGCCCGGTTCACAGGCGACAACGGCCGATCGGGCGAAAGTCGAGGAGACGAAGCGCTCGGATTCCCCTGTTCCCAGCGAATTCGAGCGCTTCGTCTCCACACTTGGCGGTAAGAAGCTCCGCCGCTTTGGCGCGGAGTTGCTCCTGCCTGAAGCACGCGACTTCTCCGCGCCGCCCACAGCCGCGATTCCTCCAGACTACCGGCTCAACCCGGGCGACGAAATCCGGCTGGCGCTCACCGGACCTGTCCAGGCGACCAACCTGCGGCTGACGATCGATAGCGAAGGGCGGATCTTCATTCCGCGCATCGGTGCGGTCCTGCTTGGAGGGGTGCGTTACGGCGACGCACGCGAGGTGATCGGCGAGGCGGTCTCACGCCAGTACCGCAGCTTCGACCTCGAAGCGACGGTCACGAAGCTGCACGGGGTCACCGTATTCGTCACCGGCTTTGCCGCGACGCCGGGCTCGTACACCGTCGGCAGCCTGTCGACCCTCGTCAACGCGGTGCTGGCCTCGGGCGGCCCCGCGCCCGGCGGCAGCTTCCGTTCGATCCAGCTCCGCCGCGGCGGGCAACTGGTTTCCGACTTCGATCTTTACGATCTGCTGCTCAAGGGCGACCGCAGCGGGGACGCCGTGGTTCAGAACGGGGACGTCATCTACATCGCCCCGGCGGGCGAGCAGGTCGCCGTCACCGGCAGCGTCAACCATGAGGCGATCTTCGAGCTCGGCCCGGACGAGACTCTCGCCGACGCCCTCCTCTACGCGGGCGGTGTCAACACCCTCGCCGACCGCGGCCGGCTGATGGTGCTCGATCCGCTTGGCGGTGCCGAGGCGGGGTGGCGCGAATACACCGCCGCGCAGGCTCAGGTGACGCCGGCCAGGCGCGGCAGCGTAATCAAGGTGCTGACCGACGCGGGCATCGCGCAGCCGCTGCGGCAGCAATCGATACTAGTGACGATCAGCGGCGAAGTCGCGCATCCGGGGCGATATTTCTTCGCCGCGGGCACCGACCTCGCGCAAGTGGTCGCCAAGGCCGGTGGCATGACCGCGGAGGCATTTCCCTACGCCAGCGTGATCACGCGCGAAAGCGTGCGGCAGCAGCAGCGCGCAAGCTTCGATCGCGCGGTCGACGACATGGAGATGCTGCTGAAAGCCCAGCCGCTGACCTCGGCCAATCGCGCCGAGCTGGTCCAGCCCGGCAACGTCGCGATGATCCAGTCGGTGGTCGAACAGATGCGGCGGCGCGAGCCGACCGGCAGGCTGGTCTTCGACTTGCCGGTCGACGCGCGGATGCTGCCCGGCGAACTCGTGCTCGAGAATAACGATACGATCTACGTGCCGCCGCGGCCGGTCACCGTGGGTGTGTTCGGTGCCGTGCCGAGCCCCGCCTCGTTCGCTTACGCCGACGGTCGGCGGATCCGCGATTTCATCGCGATGGCGGGCGGCGTGCAGAAACTTGGTGACGACGATGAGGTGTTCGTCGTGCGTGCCAATGGAACCGTCCTGTCGAGGGGCGCGAAGACCCTCAACGCGCCCGCCTTGCCGGGTGACCTGATCTACGTTCCGGTCGACGCCAACCGCGGGGCGTTCTGGGCCCGGCTGCGCGACATCACCAGCAGCCTGTTCGGTGGCGGCGTCGCCGCGGCGTCGGTCTACGCGCTAGCCAAATGAGCGCGTGGGTCCACGCCCGTGACGCGGCCCTCAGGACGGCGCGCGATCCTCGCCGGCGGCGGCGGGGCTACGCCGTGGTGGCGCTGGTGCTGGCGGTACTGTGCGTGGTCCCGCAGCCGTACGTCGCGCGCACCAGGGTCGTGCCGCAGGACACCGCCAGCCTCGGGCTGAGTTCGATGACGGGCGGACTCGGAGGCCAGTTCCAGGGGTTCGCCGCCTTGCTCGGCGGGGCCAGGCAGCCGATCGACATGTATCTAGCGATCGCGCGCGGCTCCGAAGTGTCGGAAGCGGTGATCGAACGCCTGAAGCTGGTCGGACCCGGAGGCTATTCGAGCGAACGCGACGCCCGGCGCGCGCTCGAACGCAAGGTCGATATCCATTCGCTGACCGGGGGCATCATCGAAGTCGAAACGCGCGGGTTCGACGCGGCGCAGGCCCAGGCCCTGACCAAAGCCTATGCGGTGGCGATCAGCGACCGCATCGTCGCGCTCGGACACGACCGGGTGGACCGCAAGCGGAAGATCGTCGAGGCTCGCTTCAAAGAAGCCGCCGCGCGCGTTGCGAGAGCGGAGACCGAGCTCGAGGCCTTCCGCCGGACCAACAATCTCGCGTCTCCCGAGGCACAGCTGGGGTCTGCGCTTGCGCTGCGCGCGAACCTGCAGGCCCAGTTGCAGGCGAAGAAAGTCGAGTTGCAGACCGTCGGCCCATTCCTCGGGCCGGAGAACCCCCGGCTACGCGCCCTGCAAGGCGAGATCGCCTCGCTCCAGGGGCAGATCGCCCGCTCAGCGCGGCCGGACACCGATGCAGCCGGACCCAACGCAGCCGGTGTGTCGCAAGTAATGGGCACGTACTTCGACCGCTATCGGGACTACCGCTTCGCACAGGCGCTCTACGAGGCGTACGCGCGATCGTCGGAAGAGGTCGCCGTGGAGTCACTGGCCGGCGAAACCGCCGCCGACGTTCAGGTGATCGAGGCCGCACGCCTCGATGCCGACCGCAAGTACAATATCCCGGCGGTGGCGCTGCTAGCGCTGGTGCTGCTGCTGGCCGCATTCACCGAAATCTACGCCCCGGCCACGGGCATCGAGCTGGGACTCCGGCGCCGGCCAGAGGCGGCCGAATGACGCAGCCGGAGCTCTCGATCGTCATCCCGTGCTTCAACGAGGAAGCGAACGTCCGGGCGATCACCGCGGCGGTGGCTGCAGAGGCGCGCGCGGTCGCGGCCTCCTACGAAGTGGTGCTGATCGACAATCATTCGACCGACGGCACGCGCGAGATCGTCCGCGAATTGTGCCGCGAAGATGCCCGCGTGCGCGCGATCTTCAACAACCGCAACTACGGGCAGATGCGTTCGCCGACCTACGGCCTTTATCAGGCTGCCGGGCGGGCGGTGATCGGGATGGGCGCCGATTTCCAGGACCCGCCCGAGATGATTCCCGCGCTCGTCACACAGTGGCGCGCGGGCGCGCAGGTCGTCCTTGCGCAACGGCGAAGCGAGCACGGCTCGGTCGTGCTCAAGTGGGTACGCCGCCTCGGCTACGTGTTCCTGGCGCGGGTCGCCGATCACCCGATCGTCCCCGGCGCGACCGGCTTCGGCCTGTTCGATCGGAAGGTGATCGACACCCTGTCGTCATGGAACGAACCGGAGCCGTTCTTCCGTGGCATGGTGATCGAGAGCGGTTTCCGGCTGGCAGTAATCCCGTTCGACCGGCCCGGCCGAGCGGCGGGCGAGAGCAAGAATGGTGCAAGGCAGCTGGCAGGCTTCGCGCTATCGGCGCTTGCCGGGTCGGCACGCGCCCTGCTCCGTTTCCCGCTCCTTGCCGCCGCTGCCGCCGTATTGGTAACGTTCGTGCTCGCGGTGCTGGCGCTCGCCGCCGCGCTGACCGGCCGGCCGACCGCGACCCTTGGATGGCTCACCCTCGGTGTCGCCGGCTTCGCGCTGATCATGCTGGCGCTCGGGCTGATCGCCGAACAGCTGCGGCTGGTCGCGGAGCGCAGCCGCAACGTCCCGCTGGTGATAGAAGAAGAGCGGATCAACTTCCCCGCGCACGCCGGCCGATGAAGGACAGTTCGCGGATCCTGCCGCTGGCGGTGGAGGGCGTGCTGGCGCTCGCCGTCCTAGCCAGCCTCGTCTCGACGGCGGCGTTCTTCCACGCCAACGGCTACCTTCCCCAGCCGTTCGTGTTCGACACCAACGACACGTTCATGGACTGGTTCAACACCGCCTACTGGGCAAACAACCCGGGTGCCTACGACGTGTGGCGCAGCATCTACCCGCCGCTGTCGTTCACCTTCCTCGACGCGTTCAGCCTGCCCGGCTGCTATCTGCAATCGCCGTTCTACGCGCGCGATTGCGACTGGCTCGGGCGGGCGACGATCGGGGCGTTCTACCTCCTCGACGTAGCGCTGATCTGGCTGAGCTTTCGCCGCCTCGATCGGCGCACGGCACCGATGCGGACCGTCGCACTGGGATTGGGCCTGCCGCTGCTGTTCACCCTCGAGCGCGGCAACCTGATCGTGGTGTGCTTCGCGGCCTTTGCACTGGCACATGGACCGCTGCTCTCATCCGGGCGCGCCCGTGCCATCGCTGCGGCAGTCACAGTCAACTTCAAGCCCTACCTGGTGCTGCCGGTGCTGGCGCTGGCGGCGAAGCGCCGGTGGCGCCCGCTCGAGCTCGCTGGCCTCGCTACTATCGCAGTCTATCTGGTGTCCCTCGCAATCGTTGGCGCGGGTACGCCGATGGAACTCGCCAGCAACACCGCCAACTGGGTGATATTCCAGGGCGCACAGGTGTGGAACGAGGTCAACTACTCGACCAGCTACGCCCCGCTGCTGACGATCCGCGAAAGCCAGATTCCGCTGCTAGAGTTCGTCTCATCGCGCGCGGTTGAGCGGATTGAGTTGGCGGTGCCGCTGCTGATCCGTGCGACGCAGGCGCTCGCCCTGCTTGCGCTCGCTGCCACCTGGCTCCAGCCGAAGGCGGTGCCGGTGCAGCGAATCGGAGCGCTGGTCCTCGGCGCCTATCTCGCGACCCAATCGCCGGGAGGGTACACGCAGGTGTTCCTGCTGTTCCTGGTGTTTCTCGAGCCGTTCCGTCGTCCAGGTCCGGTCATCGCGATCGCCTGCGCGTATCTGCTGTGTCTTGTCGGCGACCTGCCGCTCGCCTCGATCCTGCAGATGACCTCGGCCAGTTGGCTCTCCGGGCGCGACGTGACCGCGACATTCGGGCTGACCTGGGGCCACTTCATCCGCCCCGGGCTAATCGTCCTCATCGTGTGGTCGCTCTCCCTCGATACGCTCGCGCGTGTCGTCCGCGCGCACGGGAGCCATCGCCCAAGCCTGGGCCTCGCCGCAACATGATCCCCGAGCAGGACCTCGCCGCCATCGATCGGCAACTCGCGCCGCTTTGGCCCCGGCTTGCGGGCGCGCGCGTGTTCATGACCGGTGGCACCGGGTTGATCGGCCGCTGGATGCTTGAGGCGCTCGCGCGCACCGGCAGCGATGCCGAGGTCGTGATCCTCAGCCGCGATCCGGATGCGTTCGCACGCAAAGCACCGCACCTTGCGGCGCGATACGAGCTGGTTGCCGGTGACGTGCTCACGTTTGTGCCGCCCAAAGGCGAGTTCACCCACGTGATCCACGCAGCAACGGACGCCAGCGCGAATCTCAACGCGAACGATCCGCGGCGCATGTTCGACACGATCGTGGGCGGGACGCGCCGAGCCCTCGATCTCGCGGTCACGCGCGGCGCGACCCGCTTCTTCTTCCTCAGCTCGGGCGCCGTCTACGGGCCGCAGCCGTGGGAAAGAACCCACGTCTCCGAAGATTGGCACGGCGGCCCGGACCCGCGCGATCCGCGCGCGGCCTACGGTGCCGGCAAACGCGCGGCCGAGACTCTCTGCGCCATCTATCGCACGCAGTTCAGTCTCGACATAGTAACCGCGCGCATCTTCGCGCTGCTCGGCCCGCTGCTTTCGCTCGATATCCACTTCGCCGCCGGCAATTTCATCCGCGACGCGCTCGCCGGTCGGATCATTCGCGTCGAAGGCTCCGGCGAAGCGGTGCGCTCGTACCTCTACCTCGCCGACCTGACCGTATGGCTATGGACCCTGCTGCTCGCTGCCGAACCGGGGTCGACGTACAACGTCGGATCGGAAGAGGCGGTGTCGATCGCCAGGCTCGCCCGGCTCACGGCGACCCTGCTTAACGGGCCCGGCATCGAAGTTCTCGGCCGGTCCGATCCGGGCTGGAACCCCGGTCGCTACGTCCCGTCCACCACGGCGATCCGTCGCGACCTGAACCTCTTTCCCACCGTCGACCTCGACGAGGCGATCCGCCGCACGGCGCGCGCCAACGGATGGACCTCATGACTCCAGAAACCGTCTCAAAAAAGGTGAAGCTCTCCGACTGGCTGGCCGACCGGCTGGCCGATCGCGGCATCCGCGACATTTTCATGCTCACCGGCGGTGGTGCGATGCACCTCAACCATTCGCTCGGCACGCACCCACGGCTCAAGACGACCTTCACCCACCACGAGCAGGCGCTGTCGATGGCGGCCGAGGCTTACTACCGGCTGACCAATCGGCTGGCAGTGGTCAATGTCACTTCCGGACCCGGCGGCACCAACGCGATCACGGGGGTCTACGGAGCGTATGTCGATTCCATCGGCATGCTGGTGATTTCAGGTCAGGTGAAAACCGAGACCACTGTCCGCCACACGGGCCTGCCGCTGCGCCAGTACGGCGACCAGGAACTCGACATTGAGGAACTGGTCCGGCCGATCACCAAGTACGCGACGATGGTCACTAACCCGCTCACGATCCGCTACCACCTCGAAAAGGCGCTGCATCTCGCGACCAGCGGCCGCCCCGGGCCGGTGTGGCTCGATATCCCGCTCGATGTGCAGGCGGCGAAGATCGATCCCGACGACCTGCCGGGATTCGATCCTGCCGAACTGGATGAGCCGTGGCTCAGGACCGAGCTGCCGGCCACCGCGTCGGCGATCCTCGACAAGCTGCGCGCCGCCAAGCGGCCCGTGGTGTTCGCCGGTGGCGGAGTGCGGCTAAGCGGAGCCTACGACGATTTCCTCGCGCTGATCGACAAGCTCGGCGTGCCGGTCGTCACCGGGTGGAACGCGCACGACGTGCTTTGGGACGATCACCCCCTCTACTGCGGGCGGCCCGGGACTGTCGGCGACCGTGGTGGCAACATGGTTACGCAGAGCGCGGACCTGCTGTTGGTGCTCGGGAGCCGGCTCAACATCCGCCAGGTCAGCTACAACTGGAAGAGTTTCGCGCGCGAGGCATTCAAGATCTGGGTCGACATCGATCCGGTCGAGCTGCGCAAGCCTTCGGTCACGCCCGATATGCCGGTGGTCGCAAATCTCGCCGGATTAATTCCGGCGATGCTCGCGGCAGATTACGATAGCCCATCCCCTGCTCACGGTGAATGGCTCGCGTGGTCGAAGGAGCGGCTCGCGCGCTTCCCCGCGGTGCTGCCCGAATACCGCGACCACGGGCCACGCAATCATCCCTATGTCGCGATGGACGAGCTGTTCCGCCGGCTCGGCGAGGACGACGTGGTCGTCACCGGCAACGGCAGCGCCTGCGTGGTCAGCTTCCAGGCGGCCAGGATCAAACGTGGTCAGCGGCTGTGGACCAACTCTGGCTGCGCTACGATGGGCTACGACCTGCCCGCCGCGATAGGCGCGTGCGCCGCGACGGGCGGCAAGCGGCGCGTGATCTGCATCGCTGGCGACGGCAGCATCATGATGAACCTGCAGGAGCTGCAGACCATCGCCGGCTACGGCTTGCCGGTGAAGGTGTTCCTGATCAACAACGCCGGCTACGCCTCGATCTTCCAGACCCACCGCAACTTCTTCGGCGGCGTAGAGGTTGGCGGCGGCCCCAAGAGCAACGTCACCTTCCCTCATTTCGGCCGGGTCGCGGCAGCATTTGGCTTCGCCTACCGGCGGTCCGACTGCCATAACGACCTGCCAGACGCCATCGCCAAGACGCTCGCGGCAGACGGACCGGCGCTGTGCGAGATCGTCGTCGACGAAAACGTCTCGTTCGCGCCAAAGCTCGGCGCCAGGGTCCATCCCGATGGGCGCATTACCTCGCCGGCACTCGAAGACCTGTCGCCGTTTCTTCCGCGCGAGGTGCTGCAGGCGAACATGCGCATCCCGCTGACGGAGGAGCAATGAACGCGCTCGCCGCCCTCGCCGGGCGCCGGCCGGTCCGCTTCATCATCGCGGGCGCGGCCAACACCGCGCTCGGCCTCGCCCTTTATCCGGTGTTGCTATGGGCCGTGCCGCATCTGCGGACGCATTACCTCGTGGCGCTCGGAATCGCGCAGGTGGTGTGCCTGGCGTTCGCGTTTGCGACCCACAAGTTCGGCGTGTTCCGCACGCGCGGAAACCTGGCGCGTGAGCTTGCCGCGTTCGCCGGCTTCTACCTGGTCAACTACGCGGCGAACTGGGCGGCGCTGCCATTGCTGGTGGAGCTTGGCGGCGTTTCACCCGTGTCTGCGCAAGTCGGGTTCACGCTGGCGGCCATCGCCGGGAGCTGGTTCTGGCATAGCCGGGTGACGTTCCGTGGCTGAAAGCCGGGTATAGCGGGCAATCTGCGCGACCGTCGCCGCGCGCGCGTCCGCCCCGGCAGCGACTGCCCGATGCCATTCGACGATCCACGCCAGAGCGGTGTCGAGCGGCAGGCGCGGCCGCCAGCCGAGCAGCGCGCGAGCTTTCGAGGAATCGAGCCGCAGCAAGCCAGCCTCGTGCGGTCTCGGGCCGTCGTCGGACAAGGGAGCGCTCGCGACGCCCCAGGCGCGTGTCAGGCGCTCGACGATCCACGACACAGGTCGGGCATCGTCATCCGCGGGCCCGAAGTTCCATCCGTCGGCGAAAGTGCGTTCGCCCGCCAGCAGCCGCTCGGCAAGCAGGAGATAACCGCTGAGCGCCTCCAACACGTGCTGCCACGGCCGCACTGCGTCGGGCGAGCGGATCAGCGGCGCGGTGTCCGCCTCGAATGCGCGGATGAGATCAGGCAGCAGGCGGTCCGCCGCCCAGTCGCCGCTGCCGATGACGTTGCCCGCGCGAGCCGTCGCCAACGCCGGGCCGGCCTCCGAGAAGAACGAGCGCCGCCACGCCGCAGCAACCAGTTCGGCGCAGCCCTTGCTGCTACTGTAAGGGTCATGGCCGCCCATTGGCTCGTCCTCGCGATAGGACCAGAGCCACTCGCGGTTTTCGTAGCACTTGTCGCTGGTGACGCAGACGATCGCTTTCAGATCGGGCGCGCGCCGCGCTGCTTCGAGCAGGTGTACCGTGCCCATGACGTTGGTCGCGTAAGTCTCGACAGGCTCTCTGTACGACTGGCGCACGAGCGGCTGGGCTGCGAGATGGAAGATTGCTTCGGGTTGCGCGACATCCATCGCGGCCGCGAGCGCCGCGAAGTCCCGCACATCGCCCTCGACGTGGCGGACGAGTTGCGCGACGCCCGCACACTCGAACAGGCTTGGTTCAGTGGGCGCCGGAAGGGCAAAACCGGTCACCTCGGCGCCCATCGCGTGGAGCCACAGGCTGAGCCAGCTTCCCTTGAACCCGGTGTGCCCGGTGATGAGCACCCGGCGCCCGGTCCAGACCGGGCTCACCACCGCATCCACGGCGCTTCTCCGGTATTCCACAGCTCCTCCAGGTATAGCTTGTCGCGCAGGGTATCCATCGGTTGCCAGAAGCCCTCGTGCCGATAGCCCATCAGCTCGCCGCCCCGCGCCAGGCGTTCGAGCGGACCGGCTTCCCACACGGTATCCGGCCCCTCGACGAGGTCGAGCACCGACGGGTCGGCAACGAAAAAACCTCCGTTGATCTGGCCGCCGTCGCCCGCCGGTTTCTCACGGAAATCGATCACCCGCCCGCCTTCGAACTCGAGCGCGCCGAACCGCCCCGGCGGCGCGACCGAGGTGATCGTCGCGCGCAGCCCGTGCCGGTTGTGGAACGCAACCAGGGCCGCGATGTCGATGTCGGCAACCCCGTCGCCATAGGTGAAGCAGAAGGGCTCGTCCGGCTCTAGATAGGGGCGCACTGCCGCGAGCCGCCCGCCGGTCATTGTATGAGCGCCGGTTTCGACCAGGGTGATGCGCCACGGCTCGCTGCGGGCGCAGTGCACCTCCATGCCATTGCCGTTTCTGAGATCGATCGTGATGTCGGATGTGTGGAGGAAGTAGTTCGCGAAGAACTCCTTGATCAGGTAGCCCTTGTAGCCGAGGCAGATCACGAAGTCGTTGAAGCCGCTCGCGGCGTAGATCTTCATGATGTGCCACAGGATTGGCATCCCGCCGATCTCGACCATCGGCTTGGGCCGCACGGCGGTTTCCTCGCCCAGCCGGCTGCCGAGACCGCCCGCCAGAATTACGGTTCGCATCGTTCCTCCACGTCATGGATTCGAGACCATGACGATGCCGCCCCGCCCACACCGTAAACGCTTCTGGGCGATCTGGCGGAGCCGCCTGCCGCTGCTCGCGGTGCTGCTGATCGCGACATGGCTGCGGCTCGACGGCGTCGGCTTCGGGCTGCCGGCGCTGAACGACCCGGACGAACCGCTGTTTATGATGACGGCGCTGGACATGCTGCGGAACCACACGTTCGACCCCGGCTGGTTTGGGCACCCCGGCACCATCACGCTCTACTGCCTGGCGCTGGTGATCATGGCGGTCGGCGCGCTTGGTACGCTGACCGGCCGGTTCGACGGGGCGGACGGGTTCGCCGCGGCAGTGTTCGCCGATCCTTCGATCGTGTTCCTTCCCGCGCGGCTGTTCGTCGTCGCCTGCGGGGTTGGTTGCGTGCTGCTGACCTACATGATCGCGCGGCGATTGTGGGGTCAGCGCCCAGCGTTGCTCGCCGCGGCGATCCTGGCTGCCAATGCGCTGCACATCGAATACTCACAGATCATCCGCACCGACATGCAGGCGAGCGCGTTCATGCTGCTGTGTGCGCTCCAGTCGCTTGCGGTCGTCGAGCATGGCCGGCGACGCGACTACGCGATAGCGGGGTTGATGGTCGGCCTTGGCTGCGCAACCAAGTGGCCGGCCGCGGCCATCGCGCTCAGCCCGATCTGCGTCGGCCTCTCGCGGCGAGAGTTTCCGAAGCTCGCCCTGTTCGTCGCAGCAGCGACCGCAGGCCTGTTCGTCGCCTCGCCATTCCTGTTGATAGACCACGCCGCCGTGTTGCGCGATCTCGCGGGGGAAACGCGTGCCGTACATCCGGGGGCAACCGGCAACGGGTTGCTCGGCAATCTCATGGCATACGCCGATGGACCCTTGCTCGCGTCGTTCGGGTTGGCTGAGCTGGCGCTCGCGGCAATAGGAGTTGCGGGGGCATGTCGCGACCGGCGCTGGTTGCTGGCGGTCGTGCCCGGTTTCGCGCTGTTCGCACTGCTGATTTCGGGCCAGCACCTCGTCTGGGATCGTTGGCTGGTGCCGATGCTGCCGTTCGTCGCGCTGTCCGCAGCGTGGACGCTTGAACGGATCGTCGTTTGGCTGGCACCGCGGCTGCGAGTGGGGGAGAGCTGGGTCGCCGGTGCCGCCCTCGCGCTGCTGCTCATCCCGATGATCGGCGAGGCGCGAACGATGGCGGCTGAACGACGCAACGACACACGGCAGGCTGCATCCGCCTGGATACGCGCGCAGGTTCCGCCCGGCAGCACGATCCTGCTCGAACACGGCGCCATGGATCTGCTCGGCGGACCGTGGACCCTGCGTTTCCCGCTCGGGTCCGCCGGATGCATCGACCCGCGCAAGGCGCTTGCCGGGCAGATTTCGGCCGATCAGGTCGAGCGTCGACGGGTGGGGCGTGCGATCGTCGACCTCGGCCACGTGGACCGCGCGCAGCTCGGCAGCTGTCGCGCCGACTTCGCCGTGCTGTCGCACTTCGCGCGATACCAGGCCGAGCCGGAAACATATGCCGAGCCGCTGCAGCGCTATCGCGAGCTTACAGCCGACGGCGTTCTCGTCGCCAGGATCGAGCCTCGTCCTGGAGAGCGCGGGGGTCCTGTGATCCTGATCTTTCGTTTTGGCGACGCGCGCACAAAGGCGCAGGCGCGTGCTGTGGCGAGACATTAGGCCCCCGGTGACATCAGTCTGGCCGCAACTTTTCTCCGACCATGCCGATACCCCCGGACCCGGCGCTGAGAGGTGCATTTGCTTTGACCGCACCCTGGCTGGTGCAATTGAGGCGTCAGCACTGGGAGAACCGGCCGGCCATCGCTCGGCGGGCCATCTCCGATCCCGAAACCGCCGCCCGAACCAACCGCCAGGCAGCACTGCGTCCTTGTCGCGGGTCTTGGTGATACAACTTCCGAGGATCTCACCCTCCTGGCCTCACGGAATTCGGTTTGCAATCGATTGCAGATAATGTACGCCCGGCGTGATCTGTCGCGAAAAGCGACGGTGCTGGGGAGAGGGCAAATGGGTAACGACGTTCGCGAAGCGGCTGTTGGCAAGCGCCGGCATCGACTTATGGCGAGCGGCGCCATTGTCGTCGGCCTGATGGTCGCGATGCCGGCTCATGCACAACAAAGTTCCGAACTCACACCGGACCGGTCTGAAGCCGATCCCTACGTCATCATCCGACGCGCCGCGGATCAGGTGCATGACGTCGGTGCCGTCGCGCACGCCGCGATCGTTAAGGGCGTCCTCCGAGAGCGCCTGGATCGCAACCGGAACGCGGTCGATCGAACGGGTGGAAATCCTCCGCGGCCCGCACGGAACGCTCTACGGCCACGGGTCGATTACTGACGAACCAACCATCCCTCGACCAGGACGCCTCGGCGCCTTGCAACGCGTTCAAAAGGGGAATTGCATATGGTCCAGACAGCCGCAGGCGGGGACATTCGTGCATCGGACGCGAAGGTTATAGCAGCCTCGGCCCTCGGCACGGTGTTCGAGTGGTACGACTTCTACCTCTATGGCCTGCTGGCGACGATCATCACCGCCCAGTTCTTTTCCGGGGTGAACGAGACCACTGGGTTCATCCTCGCTCTTGCCGCGTTCGCCGCCGGATTCGCGGTCCGGCCGTTCGGCGCGCTGGTGTTCGGCCGGCTGGGAGACCTCGTCGGGCGTAAACACACCTTCATCGTCACCATGACAATTATGGGCGCATCGACGTTCTCGGTCGGACTCCTTCCGAACTATGCGGCTGTCGGCGTACTCGCGCCGCTCCTGCTGGTGGGGCTGCGGCTGCTGCAGGGCCTCGCGCTCGGAGGCCAATACGGCGGCGCGGCGACCTACGTTGCGGAGCACGCGCCGGAGGGCCGCCGCGGGTTCTACACCAGCTTCATCCAGACCACCGCGACGCTTGGCCTGTTCGCCGCGCTGCTGGTCGTGATTGGCGTACGCGAGGCGCTTGGTGAGGAAGCGTTTGCGAGCTGGGGCTGGCGGGTGCCGTTCCTCGCCTCGGCAATCCTGCTCGGCGTTTCCGTGTGGATCCGGCTGCAGCTCGACGAAAGCCCGGTGTACAAGAAGATGAAGGTCGACGGTACGACGTCAAAGGCGCCACTGACCGAGGCGTTCGGCAACTGGAAGAGCATCCGCCTGGTGCTCGTCGCGCTGCTCGGGGCGGTCGCGGGGCAGGCGGTGGTCTGGTACACTGGGCAGTTTTACGCGCTGTTCTATCTCGAGCGGATCCTGAAGGTCGACGGCGGGACCGCCAACGTGATGATCGCTCTCGCGCTAGCAATCGGTACGCCGTTCTTCGTGGTGTTCGGCTGGCTTAGCGACAAGATCGGCCGCAAGCCGATCATTATGACAGGCTGCGCGCTTGCCGCCCTGCTCTACTATCCGTTGTTCGGCGCGCTCACCGCCGCGGCCAATCCCGCGCTGGCGGACGCAAGCGAACGGGCGCCGGTAACCGTGATGGCCGATCCGACGACCTGCTCGGTTCAGTTCGACCCAATCGGAAAGAGCAAATTCGACAACAGCGGTTGCGATGTCGCCAAGTCGACCCTCGCCAAGGCGGGCATCCCTTACTCGAACGCGCCCTTGGGCGACGGTTCGATAACCGTCGGCGACACCACCGTCCAGGCGGGTGACCTGGCAACGTACGGCGATCGGATCACAGCTGCGGTGGCCGCAGCCGGCTATCCAGCCAAGGCCGATCCCGCGCAGACCAATTCGGTGCTGGTGGTCGCCATCCTCACTGTGCTCGTGCTCTTGGTGACGATGGTCTATGGCCCGATCGCAGCGCTGCTGGTCGAACTGTTTCCCAGCCGCATCCGCTACACTGCGATGAGCCTTCCCTACCACATCGGCAACGGCTGGTTCGGCGGATTCATGCCCACCATCGCCTTCGCCTGCGTCGCCGCGACCGGAAACATCTACGCCGGACTTTGGTATCCCATCGGCGTCGCACTGCTGACGCTCGTGGTGGGTCTCGCATTTTTGCCGGAGACTTTCCGGCGAACCATCGGACACGACGAATAGGCCTTCACGGGCAACGCGAGGCGGGGGCCGATCACACTTCCAAACCAGCAACGAAGGACGATGTCATGGCGAAGATGGACTCAACGGGTGCCGACGGGCGGGAGCAGATCGGATTGGGGCGCCGGACCCTCCTGAAGGGCGCCGCCGTGATGATGGGAGGCGCTGCGGCCGCGCCCGCCCTCGCCGCCGCCTCGTCCGCGCCCGCGTCCGCGTCCGCGTCCGCAGGCGGCACTCCGGCGCGGACCGGCAAGAGGGGCGGAATTGCCGCCGGTGCCGGAGTTGCCACCGTCGCGATCGAGGCGGGAAAAGTCGCGGGCTACGTCGACGGCGGCATCTACACCTTCAAGGGCATCCCCTACGCTGAGACCACGGCAGGCGCGAACCGCTTCATGCCTCCCAGGAAGGTGAAACCGTGGAGCGGAGTCAGAAGCTCGCGCGCCTACAGCTTCGTGTGCCCGCAGGACAAAGGCACCGGCCGCCAGAACGACGAAGAAGCCTTCGTCTTTCAATGGAACGACAGCATCGAAGGCGAGGATTGTCTGCGCGTCAACGTATGGACCCCCGGCCTCGACAACGCCCGGCGTCCCGTCATGGTGTGGCTGCACGGCGGGGGTTTCGCCGCCGGCTCGGGCAACGACATCCCTGCGTTCGATGGCGAGAACCTCGCGCGGCGCGGCGACGCTGTGGTCGTGACGCTCAATCACCGGCTGAACGTCCTGGGCTTCATGGATCTGTCGCAATATGGCGAGAAGTATGCCTATTCGGGCAACGCCGGGATGATCGACATCGTCGCCGCGCTCGAATGGGTCCGCGACAACATCGCCGCGTTCGGCGGCGATCCATCGCGAGTCATGATCTTTGGGCAATCGGGCGGCGGCGCCAAAGTGAGCACGCTGATGGGAATGCCGTCGGCCAAGGGCCTGTTCCATCGGGCGATCGTGGAAAGCGGCTCCTTCTCCCTCAGCAACACGCAGGAAAGGTCCCGCAAGCTGGCCGGCCTGGTGATCAAGGAACTGGGCCTCAGCCCGTCG
This sequence comes from uncultured Sphingomonadaceae bacterium, assembly GCA_964401045.1. Taxonomy (GTDB): domain Bacteria; phylum Pseudomonadota; class Alphaproteobacteria; order Sphingomonadales; family Sphingomonadaceae; genus CAYNXB01. The sequence continues at coordinate 20,984 of CAYNXB010000012.1, forward strand.
GAAGTCGATAAGCTGCAGACAGTGCCCTATGCCGAGCTGTGGCGCGCTTGCGAGACGGTGATGCGGGCTGCGAACCAGCCAATGGGCGGCACCATCGACATCCGCAGGGCCGGCTCGATGCTGAATTTCGGCCCGGTGATCGACGGAAAGGTCGTGCCCACGGCTCTGTTTCAGGACAAGGCGCCGGCCGTCAGCGCCGACGTGCCGATGATCATCGGCACGACGCTGAACGAGTTCGCGGCGGGATTCGATCACCCCGAATACGAAGACATGACCGATGCCGAGCTGGCGGCGCGCACCGAGGCATTCTATCCCGGCAGCGGAGCCAAGGTCGTAGCCGCGTTCCGCGCGAGCACACCTGATGCAAAGCCCTTCGACCTGTGGTCGCGGATCGCCAGCGCGCCCATCCGCCAAAGCGCGATCAAGCAGGCGTCCGCCAAGGCGGCGCTGAAAAAGGCGCCAGCGTACCTCTACTGGTTCACCTGGCAAACCCCGGTGCTCGACGGGCGCCCGCGCGCCTTTCACTGCGCCGAGATTCCCTTCGCGTTCTACAATGCCAAGCGGTGCGACCACATGACAGGTGGCGGTCCGGATGCAATCGCGCTCAGTGAAAAAGTGTGCGACGCATGGGTCCAGTTTGCACGCACCGGCGATCCGAACCATCCCGGGATTCCGACCTGGGCACCGTTCTCGCCGGAAACGGTGCCGACCTTGATCCTGGATAACCAGGTGGAACTGGCGCTTGACCCGGACGGGGCCGAAAGGAAAAGCCTGCCCTAGCCGGGCGGGCTGCCCCCTTCTCGCTTCTCAAAGTGCGGAGAGGTCGACCGCCGAGGCCATCGCTTCGTACCCGGCATCGTTCAGGTGGATGTTGTCCTCACTGGCGTATTCGCTCCGCAGGCGATCGGGTTGCCGCGCATCCCGCGTCACGCGATCGAAATCGATCACTCCATCGAATGCGCCGCCCGTACGGATCCAGGCGTTCACCGCCTGGCGCACAGCCTCCCTGGCCGGTGTGAACGCCGGCGATCCCGCGAAAGGGGTCATCGTGGCGCCCAGAATCTTCAGGCCTTTCGCGTGGCTGCGAGCAATCAGCTGCCGGTAGCCCTGGATAATTGCCTCTGGCCGGATGAGGTCGGTCTTCGGGCCGCCGGGGATCATGCCGCCCGAGAACCCGATGTCGTTGATCCCTTCCATCACGATCACGGTCGAAGCGCCCGGAAGGGCCAGCACATCGCGATCGAACCTGCCCAAGGCGCCGACGCCCAGTCCATTCGCGAGGACCTGATTGCCGCCGATGCCCTGATTCACGACTGCCAGCGACAAGCCGGCGCTGGCCACGCGCCGGGCCAGGAAGTCCGGCCAGCGATGGTTCTTGTTCGGAGTCGAGCCCATGCCGTCGGTGATCGAGTCGCCGAATGCCACGACCGTGCGGGCCGGAACCGCGTCGGCGAGGTCTACCTCGCTTACGAACGCGCGCGCGAGGAACCTTCTTCCCGAGATCTTGTCGACGTACTCGAACGGCACCGCGCCCGGCAACACGTCGGCCATCGTGTGATCGCCCGTGCTCGACACCTCGGTCTTTTGCATACCCAGCAGATGGTACGTCGAGACACGGGTTTCGTCGGGCAGATAGATACTGATCTCGAGGTCTGCGCCGTCGGGAAGGAGCAAAGCGACCGGGTCCGAGACGATCGCGGCCCCCGCCGGTATTGTCATCGAGGGTAGCTCACCGAAGGTCAGCGCCACACGCCTTGTCCGGGCGTCCGTGTCCCCGCGGAATCCCAGCGATGAGGCAGCGATATGGAGGGCTGACGCGCCGAATTCGTTAGAAATTCTGATGCGCACGCTAGACCCGCCACGGCTGATCGTGACCGTCTGGCGCAGGGTCTGGTTCGACACCGTCTCAATCGTCGGGGCGATGATAGCAGGTGGAAAGCTCTGGGCGTCGAACGGGCTTGCCGTCCAACTCGCGTACCACGGGGTGGAACTCGTGCCCTGGTCGGTCCGCGCAGGGCTGGCCTGCGAAATGCAGCCCATCGCACCCAGAAGTGCCGCTCCCACGCACTGGACCGCGAAACGAATGCATCGCGCCTGTTTCATAGCCTTCTCCCGTCCGGTTTGCGCGAGAGTGCTACAAACGATTGTAGAACGCAATTCCGCCATGCTGGCATATGCCGGGCGACGCGAGGGCCGCGAAGGTGTGTGACAAGGCGCGCCCATACCTCTGCAAAAAAAGGATAATACTCCTCTTACGCACTTCGCCAAAGGCCTATTGCAATCGATTGTAAATTCGGCGATGCTGCCTCGTGCCACGATACTTCGATCGGCGCGGCGCAGAAGGCCAATCCGGCCGGCGTCGAGGGCCGGCCCGTGAGCATCAACCGGATCCGCCGCGCGATCAGGCGGGCCAGAGAACGACCAGAGGATTTCGCCGAGACTGCATCGATAAGATCAACAAGCGCCTGAAGTGACTCAAGACCGACAAAGATTGGTCCGGATAAACATGGGAGAGTTCGACATGAGGTTCGGCAGCGCACTATATCCTTCGTCCGTTTGTTTTTTCGCAATCGCTGCGGGCTGTCTTGGCCTGAGCGGCACGGCATTCGCGCAGTCCGGTCAATCGGACGGCGCCCCGGTCTCCGGGACTGGGGAGCCTTCCGACGAGACCAATACTATCGTCGTGACCGCTACCGGCACCAACATTTCCGGCATCGCCCCGGTGGGCACCGAAACGGTTACGCTGGATCGCGAAGCGATCCTCAATTCCGGCAAGGTCAGCCTGGCGGACGTCGTCCGCGATCTGCCCCAAGTGACCAATCTCGGCATCTATCGGGAGGGCGCCACCCAAGGGGGCTACAACGCGACCCAGGCCAATGCGATCAATCTGCGCGGGCTTGGGATCGGCGGCACGTTGACTCTGGTTGACGGGCACCGCCTGCCCAGCACCGGGACCGTTTCCACCATCACGGATGCGAACCAGCTGCCGATCGCGATGATCGAGCGGGTCGAGGTAATCGTGGACGGCAACTCGGCGATTTACGGATCGGACGCCGTCGGCGGCGTGGTGAATTACGTTACGCGCAAAAACCTTGAGGGCGTCGAAGTCGCGGGCCGCCTGACGGTTGTCGATGGCTACAACGAATACGGCGGCTCGATCACCGCCGGGCACACCTGGGACAATCTCGGCGGCCTCGGCGCCGGCAACATCATCGTCAGCTACGACTACACCTGGCGGGACAAGATGTGGGCAAGCTCACGAGCGCGCCTGTCACAGGATCTGACGCAGTTTGGCGGGGTCGACAACCGCATCACCGGCGGGGCGATCAACGGTGGCGTAGGTCCGCAGAGCGGGAGCTTCGCAACGCCCGGGGCACCCGGGAACATCATCGTGCCGGCGGGCGGCACCTACACCTATTACGGCATTCCGCGGGGTGACGGCACGGGGCTGACCTTTGCCGATCTTTCCGCGACCCCCAATCTTGTCGATTCGGCGGACTACACGACCTACATGGGCCGGATGGAGCGGCACCAGGCCGTGGTGCTGCTCAATCAGGAGCTGACGAGCGGGCTGACCTTCTACTTCGAAGGCCTGTACACCAACCGTCACACGCGCAGCGAACAGTTCCAGAGCAACGGCCCGGACGTCTGCATCCCGACGACCAGCCCGTTCTACATTGCCGGGATTCCCGGCACCGGAGGGCAGATGTGCCGCACCGGCCCGAGTCCAACCGATACGATGGTGCCCGGCATTACGATGCAGTACAACTTTCAGGATGCCATCGGCAGTTGGGGAACCGACAACCCCGACGAAAGCTACACGCTGATCACTGGCCTGAAGGCCGAACTGCCCGGTGGATGGGAGGCCGATGCGTCGTTCACCCGCGGCATCGACGACACCTGCGGCATTTGTCGGCTCGACAACAACAGCAGCTTTGGTGCCTTCCAGCACCAGGTCAATCTCGGCAATATCAACCCGTTCAGCACCGAACCCCTGACGGATGCCCAGAGGGCAAGCTTCGTGGGCACGGTGCTGCAGTACAGCCACAACCGGCTCAATGACCTCGTCCTGAAAATGAACGGCCCGCTGTTCGATATGCCCGGCGGGACTGTGAGGGCCGCCATCGGCGCCGAGTACATTCACAACACCTATAGCCTGGAAAGCGGCGGCAACATCTCGCCAGGCGAGGAAGGCGATTACACCACCCCGTCGATGGACAATGAGTTCGTCTGGAGCAACTTCGCGGACGGCTCTCGCAATGTCACCGCGGCATTCGCGGAACTGTTCGTGCCGCTCGTCGGCAATGACAACGACATGCCGCTGGTGCGCGAACTGAACTTCGACGCGGCCGTGCGCTACGATCACTATTCCGACTTCGGTGACACAATCAATCCGAAGCTGGGGGTTACGTGGGAGATCGCCGAGGGCCTCACCGCTCGCGGCTCCTGGGGCACTTCGTTCCGCGCACCCGCGCTGACCGACAACGACCCCTACGTCGGTTCGTTCAAGTTCCTGACCTCGTTCCCGACCAACGTGACGGGAGTCGACTGCTTCTCGCCCTTCCCCGGCCTATGCCTGTCGAACACGTTGATCCTGTTCGGTGCCCAGACGGGCCTGAAGCCGGAAAAATCGGAAAACTGGTCGCTTGGCTTTGATTATGCGCCGCGCTGGCTCGATGGCCTGAAGGTAGGCGCCACCTACTACAACATTCACTACACCAACCGGCTGCAGTCCCCGCCTTGGGCCGAAGCCTTCTCCAGCGACGAGAATTTCGCCCGGTATTCGCAATATGCCAAGGCGATCGACAACACGGGGTGCGTGCAAGGCGATCCCACCACATACGACCCGGCCTTGCTGCCGTATCTGTCTGCGGTCGGCCTTTACACCCTGTACATGCCCGTAGCCGGCCGGGAATGTCAGGTACAGGCGGTTGCCGATGGACGCACCACGAACATCGGCACGACCGATCAGGAAGGCCTCGATCTGAGTTCCGATTATGTCTTCGACAGCGCGATCGGCACATGGAAGCTCGGGGCGATGCTGACCATCGTGCTCAAGGAAACCGCGCAGTATGTCGCGAACACTCCTGTGGTCAGCCGCCTCGATACGCTCGGTTACCCCGTTTCGCTGCGCGGGCGCGGCTCGCTCGGCTGGTCGGACGATTCCTGGGCCGCGAACTTGTTCGTGAACTACGTCGGTTCGTATGAAAACTCGACACCGCTGAACAGCTCGGTGTCCACCCACATTGGCTCATGGACGACGTTCGACGCCGGATTTAGCTACAGCTTCGGCACCGATGAGTGGGACGGCCTCGCGGGCACGCGAATCTCGCTCAACGTGCAAAACCTGTTCGACCGGGATCCGCCCCTCGTCCTGACCAACAACTACGCGAGCTACGATCCTCAGCAGGCCAATATCCTTGGGCGTATACTGACGCTCCAGCTTGCCAAGAGCTTTTGAGCCAACGTCTCCTCCCTGGGCCGGGGCCTAGTGCCCCGGCCATTTTCTCGATGGCTCGGGTATTGCAGCAGTCGAGCCCATGCTCGGCCAACTTATCAAGGCCTGAAGACGGATTGTCCAAACACCAGCAATCGATCGCTCTCGTCGACGGAACGAGATGTGTGAGCTCTCACTCCCGGTTGTTCGTCCGGCGCCCGGCTCCCTGTTTGTCCGGCAGCCCAGCTCACTCATCGCCGACTTATAAGAGCGCAGACCCTCGGTTGTGATCGCATCGACCGTGCCTGGCGCTGCTCACATCTTCGCGCGCACGCCGAACGAGATTGTCCGGCCGATCGACGAGTGCGAATTAGAATCGAAAGGCAGGAGTCCATTGATCACGATGGGCGGATCGTTGTCGAATAGGTCCTGCACGTCGATTGAGAAGGTCAATCCCTGCACAAAAGACACCGGACCTTCTAGCGTATAGCGCAGGGCGAGGTCGAACTCGGTGTGTGCTGGAACCGACTGGTTCGTAGCCTCGTAATCGCCCTGGTAGTTGGCGAACACGGTGACCCCGAACCGGCCAAGGTCGAAGCCGGCATAAGCCCGACCCATCAAGCCGCGCGGATTGTTAATCGTGTCGACGATATCGACCAACGGCGTATCCGGAATGAGGCCGCGCTTGAAATCCAGGATCCAGGCAGCGTTAAAGCCCAGCCGCCAACCGCCCCACGATGTCATGGCACGGTAATCGCCGATGAACTCCAGGCCCTGCGTGCTGATGCGGCCGACATTCACCTTGCGCCCGTCGACGATCGCATCGATGCCGGCCGGGTCTTCCGGCGGGCTGGCAAAGCCCGGACCCGTCATGATTGCATTGATCTCGGCCAGCGTCGGGTCGGTATTGATGAGGAACGCTAGCTCAGGCTTCTGGAACGCGAGCATATCGTTGCCCGGGGTCGCGATACGGTTGGTATATTTCACCTTGTAGTACGTCGCCGACAAGTGGAGCTCGGGCACGCTTACCGGATCGAAATCGATACCGGCCGACCAGGTAGTCGCTTTCTCAGGCTGCAAGGTGGGATTTCCGCCGCGGATGAACAGCACGCGATAGGTGCCCGTGTTCGTCTCATTAGCGAAGTTCGCTGCGATGTTGAACGGGTTGCCCGTGTCGGACAGCGTGGGCGCCCGGAAAGACTTGCCGAAGCTCGCCCGCAAGGAAACGGAATCGGCCGGCTTGAACGTGACGCCCACCTTCGGATTGGTGGTCGATCCGATGTTCTCATAATCATCGTAACGAAGCGCCACATCGACGTTGAGCTCCGGCCCGCCACCGCCGATCACGGGAAGGAAGACTTCGCCGAACACGGAGTTCACGTCGCGCGTCTGATCATTGGGGAACGGAGTGATGTCGACCCAGCGAATTTCCTGGCGCGCGGCGCCGACGGCCACCTTGACGTCCCCGCCAGGGAGCGCGAACAGCGGCCCGTCGAACGAGACACCGTATTCCTTCAGGATGTTATCGGTGTCGACCCGGAACTCTCCGATCAAACCCGCTATCGTGGCCGGGTTATTGTTGCCGTCGGACGAGAACAGATTCAGCGCGGTGGTGGGATTGGTGTCGGCAAGCGCGGCGTTGAGCGCACCCGCGGCGATCGTCGGATTGGTCGAGCGCTCCTTGTCCTTGCCATAATTGAAGAAGGCATCCGCAGACCAGCCGCTGCCGAGATCGAATCGCAGCCCGGCCGTGCCGTGCCAGAATTCCTGGGTTGAATGGCTCACCGAATTGCCGAGCTCGTTGGCAAAGGAGTAGCGCACGGTCACCGGGCTCCCCGGGTTGCCCGGATTGACGTAGAACGGGTTGCTTGTGGGAACTACGGCGCTGGTCGTCAGCGCACCGAGGACAAAGTTGCTTTCGCGGTGCGAGTAGATGCCCTGTGCGTAGAACTGGATCCACGGGGTGATGTCCTGCTCGAACGTGGCAGCGAAACCATAACGCTCCTGAGGCGGCAAAATTTGCGACCCCTCGTAAGCGCTGCGCACGTTCTTGGTGTTGGCCGCGAAGTCTCCCGCGGTTAGGCCGGTTCCGTCCTGTCCGTCAGGAATGGCGTAGGAGACACCATTCACGATGACGTTCCCTGGCGTGGCGAAGTCCGAACGCAGATCGGCACCGCCGTAGGGCGTCAAGTCATCGGTGTAATAGTCGCGTTCGGATGCGAACAGACCCTCACGGTCGGTGTATTCGCCCGCAACCATGATGGAGCCGCTGCTCCAGGTCTTTCCGATCGCGCCGCCGAGTTGGTATTCGGTCTGGCCATCGGCGAGCTTGACCCGTCCGCTGACATCGGCCCCGTCGAAATCCTTGCGAAGGATGATGTTGACCACGCCGCCAACGGCGTCGGAACCGTAAATGCCCGAGCTGCCGTCAGCCAGGACCTCGAGGCGCGCAATCGCCGCGGTCGGGATCACGGAGGGATCGAAGAACTGGCTCTGCGTGCCGGCGCTGGGCACGCGCCGGCCGTCGACCAGGGTGAGGGTAGATTCGGTGCCAAGGCCGCGCAGGTTGATGCCGGTCCCGAACGTCCGGTTAGCGTTCTGGTTGTTGGCGGAGGTGAAAGACGCGTCGTTCGCACCGAGATTGAACACCTGCGGCAATTCCGACAGGATTTCGGTGGTGGTCGATCCGGCGCTGAGTTCCATCTGTTCGCGATCGAGGCCGATGACGGGGGACCCGGTCGGCTCGATCCCGCGGATGCGGCTGCCGGTCACGAGGATCGCGCCACCGCTGGCGTTGGCCTGCTCGTCCGCCGTCGTTTCTTGGGCGAACGCCGTGGTCGAAGCCATGCACACGGTGGCCAATACGGCGGCCGAAGCGCTCAGCTTCAGAAGGCTGCTCACGTTCATATCTCAACTCCCTAGAGTCTTTGTTTTTGGGCCGAAGCTGTCGATCAAGAATTCCAGGCCAGGCGCGCTACGGTTGCCGGGCGTGCCCACGCGCACTGCATCCCACGATCCTCGCACATACGCGTGGAGGGTCACACCGCCGCGCCCCCCTTCACGCGCAAATAGAACCCAAAAAGCGCCTATGCAAGCGCTATCATAGCCTTATTCTACAGATTTATGCAAGCGCAACCACCCGCGATCCCGTGGTCGAATGGCGCTGCGCAATGTGGGAGATATGGACCACAAGAGCGTTGGAGAAGTCCAACCGCGATCACGCGATCCGATCTCCTGCGGGATAAGTGGCCGAGCGAGCGACAAACGACATTCGATCGAGCGCGAGCGCATCGACGCGGCAACTGGGCAAGCGCTTGCACCCAAGTCTGACTCCATCTAGCACCAGCGCCACATCAGCGCTTTATCGGGAGATTTTTATTGAAATCGCTAAAAATTCTCCTGCTCGCGATGGCGTTTACATTGGCTGGGTGCGTATCGCAGCCATTTGATGCAAGCGCACAACATCAAGCGAGCTACGATGGCTGGAGCGAGCATTCGCTCTATATCCCGTCCTTCGATGGGACGCGCATCGCGATCACCGTCCACATTCCCCACACCAAAGGCGTGCCGGCGAACGGCCCGCTGCCTGTAGTGGTGACGCAAGACCGGTCGATGCTGCCGCCCGGCGCCGAGCGCGCGATGCGCGCCTATACCGACGCGGGATATGTCTGGCTGTCGCAGGACCGCCGCGGAACCGGCGCTTCGTTCGGAACCCAGACCGGGTTCGTCAATCAGCTCGATGCCCGCGACGCGAAAGCGGTGATCGACTGGTCTGCGGCGCAGCCATTCAGCTCCGGCAAAACCGTCGCGATGGGCTGCTCGAACCAGGGTGCGTGGCAATATCTCGTCGCCACATTGCGGCCGGCGAGTCTGGTGGCGATCGCGCCCGCATGCTCCAGCCCACAGTTGTTCGACGATGCGCTGGCGATCAATGGCGTGCCGATGGCGCCGCTTGCCAGGCAACCTTACAAGGGGGAGTGCGACCGTCCGCCAAACGGCGCTCGACCGGGCAATGCCGGGCCCCCGCCCCCTCGTCCGGTCGATGCGGATAGCGACGGCAAACTCCTTGCCCAGGCGCAGGAAGAGCAGAAATGCGGTGCGGCGATGCTCGGACAATATTGGCTCGACATGCCGCGCGATGGATACAACGCGTATGCGAAGTATCGCCCCGCACTCGAAGACACAGCGATGACGCGCTGGCGCGACCTTGAGCAGTCAGGCATCGCCATCCTGCAGTTGGGCGGCTGGTACGATGCCGCGGTCGCCGGGCAACTGGAAGCCCAGCGCGTTCTCGGGACGCGCCTGATCATGGGGCCCTGGGTCCATGGCAATCGCCCTGGCCAAGACGCCAACCTTCCTGCGGCCGAACGCGATTTACCCGCCGAGACGATCCGCTTCTTCGACCACTACGCCAAGGGAATTGATAACGGCGCGGACAAGCCGGCAGTCGAGTATTACACCGTCAATGCGCCGGCTGGAAAGGAGTGGACCAGCGCGCCGCGCTGGCCGGCTTATCCGCACATGACGCTGAACCTGTCGGCGCCCGGATCGCTGAGCCAAAGCAAACCGCCGGCTCAGGCAGTGCATGCACGATACGCGCCGCAAGAGGTCAAATGGTTCGATGGCCGATATTCTCCCCTCGGCCGTTGGTGGCGGGGCGATCTGACACCGATGAACGATGCCAGCCTGGTCCACACATCGGAAGCGCTGGCGCAGGACACGGAGATCACCGGCACCGTTCGAGCCAGCCTGTGGCTCAGCGCTGACGAGCCAGACGTCGACGTGTTCGCCATGCTCGAAGACATCGCTCCTGACGGGAGTGCCAACTACATCACCGACGGCTGGATCCGGGCATCGTGGCGCAGGGTCACACCCCTGCCATGGGGCGGGGATACGCGCATCTGGCACAGGGGTTATGCGGAGGATATGGAGCCGCTCGTGCCGGGTACGCCAGCGCTCCTGCGGTTCGATTTCTTCCCCACTTCCTACGTCGCCAAACAAGGCCACAAATTGCGGCTGGCCGTGTCCACCTCGATTGGCATGGTTTATCAATCGCCCCCGCTGGCCCGCGGCAAACGAGCGACGATCACGATTTACCGCGATGCTGCCCACCCATCTTCTATCGCGCTTCCGGTAGCACCAGGGCGCTCCGCTAACGAGGGAGAGACGCAATGATCAGATACACATGGCTTGCATTGCTGGGCGCCGCATTGGCCACCACCGCCGCGGCTCAGGTTCCGACGGCACCCTCAGAAGAACAGCTCAAGGCCATGGCGGCTGCGCAGGCGGCGTATAATGCGATGCCGGACACACCCGGCACCGGCGCATTTCCCGCTATCAAGGAGATGGCGCGTTCGCTGCCCGGTCACACGATATACCGGCCGGCCAATCTCGCGGCGGTTGAGGAGCGCAGTCTCGGCCTGGTCGCCTGGGGCAACGGCGGTTGCTCGCCCGATGGTGCAAGCTCGCGCCTTCATCTCGAGGAGATCGCGTCGCACGGGTATGTCGTGATCGCGCCGGGCAAGATCATGAGCGGCCCCGGCATGCCGCCTCCGCCGCCGCCCGCGCCCGGCGCCCCGCAGCTCATCGCGCAGACAACCGCCGCGCAAGTCCTCGCCGGCATCGACTGGGCGCTGGCCGAGAACGAACGCGAGGGGAGCCCGCTCTACCACCTGATCGACCCAGCGAAGGTTGCCGTGTCCGGTTACAGCTGCGGCGGCGTCCAGGCGCTCGACCTTGCCAGGGACCCGCGGATCAAGGCGGTGGTGATCCACAACAGCGGCCTGTTTCCTGACGGGGCACGGCCGATTGCGGGCATCGTAACGGACAAGGCCTGGCTCGATCGCCTGCACACGCCCGTGGTCTACATCATGGGCGGACCCACCGACATTGCCTACGAGAACGGCCTCGACGACTTCGGCCGCATCAGCAAAGTGCCGGTGGCCTGGCTGAACGAGAACACCGGCCACGGCGGCACCTTCCAGGAACCGAACGGCGGCGCGGCGGCCAAAGTGGCAGTTGCCTGGCTCGAATGGCAGCTGCGCGGCGATGAGAAGGCCAAGGCCATGTTCGTGGGTGAACACTGCGGCTTGTGCTCCAGCACGACCTGGACGATCGAACGCAAGAATTTCGAGACGATCTCGCGTTGACTTGAAGTGCCGGGCGCGCGTTCTCGCGCTCCCGGCAAATGGGGGAAAAGGGGACTCTATCGTGAGCTCCTTTCCTTCATTCGCGAACGCCTTCGGCGAAACATGAGTGCAAGGACGAACCCTCGCTAGCCGAGCCTTGGCCTGCCACCTGACCGACGGCGACTCCGTCGAAGCCGCCGCCAATATTGTTGGCGTTCAGAACGCGGGCGCGGCACCGGCGATATCAACGTCGCCGCGAATATCCGCACCGGTCTCGCGATCGGAGACTGTGACAACGGCGGCGCTACCGATCTCGCGAGCACTTATGCGTTCAAATGTTGGTGCGGAATGCGGCGCCGGCGACGGCTTTTCTCACTTGGGCCGAAGGTCCCTTGGCACGAACAGAAATCGGGTAACAATCCATTACTGGATCGCGCTGCTTTACATCATTTGCCGCGATGCTGCTTTCTGGAAGCGCCCATGTGTTCAGAAAATCGCCCGTGCGATCGCGATGAGAGTCACTGAAAGGACGATCAAGCTTGAGACGATGACGGCTACGCCGCAAATGAAAGCCAGCGCGCCGATCCAATCCATCCGCCACCACATGATTCTCGCCATCTCATGGTCCTTCATCAATCAAACTCAAAAACAGGATACCCGATCCGCCTTCCACATCAGGACTCGGCCCCGGACGCCCAGCCGCATCAAGGATCGGAAGACGGATTCTCTCCTTCCGCAGCGAGTGGCTTGTCATTCTCGACATCCAGCAGCACTCTTTCGGCGGCGCCGTCCAAATCCTCGTACTGCCCGCTACGCATCGACCAGAGAAAGGCCAACAAGGCGACGATGCCCATAGCCAACGCGATCGGCACGAGGAAGAACAGGGCACTCATGGTGCTGTCGCCAAGGTTTGGGTGATCGCCATGCTCCGGCTATCGGACGCCGACTGGCGATCGCCCATTTGGGGAAAGCGCAGAGCGTTTGCGACTACGATGACCGACGAAAGAGACATGGCCGCCGCAGCCATCAGGGGTGTCACCTGGCCTGTAAAGGCAATGGGCACGACCAGCAGATTGTAACCGATGGCCAATGCCAGATTCTGCCGGACCAAGCCGCGAGCGATAGCGGCGATCTGCAACGCCTCGGTTACCGCTGAAAGCTTGCGGCCGAAGAACACCAGGTCTGCCGCCGCGCGGCCGACATCGGCGGCGGACGAAGGAGCCATGGACACGTAGGCGGCGGACAGCGCTGGGCCGTCGTTCAGGCCGTCACCGATCATAAGGGTCTTCCGGCGTTGCAACGCCAACTCCTCCAGCCGTTCCACCTTGTGCCGAGGAAGCAGTTCAGGGAGGAAATTGGCGATTTCGACGTCTTTGGCCAGTTTAGCCACTACTTCGCGCCGATCACCGGAGAGAATTTCCACGGCCATGCCGCGTGCGCGAAGCGAGCGGACGACCTCGCGAGCCTCGGGGCGAACGGTGTCCGAAAATACGAAAAGTCCGACGGCTTTGCCGTCTCTCGACAGCGTTGTTGCGCCAGCGATGCCCGCTTGCGCTTCGCCGCTTGTCCCGAGTGCCCATTCCGCCCTCCCCAAGCGGTATCGAGCGCCATCGATGCGAGCTTCCAGCCCCTGACCCGGAACTTCGGCAAAATCCTCGATACGTGGGGACTTCCCGCCGGGCAGAGACCGGATGGCATTCGCCGCCGGATGGTTCGAATTATGGGCGAGCGCCTTCGCCGCATCCAAATCCCGGCCCCGGGCGGTGCAGCTCGCCACCGCCAGCGCGCCAAGCGTGAGCGTGCCGGTCTTGTCGAAAACGACTGTGTCGACTTCCGCCAACCGCTCCAACGCACTCCCGTCCTTCAGCGCGATGCCACGCTCGAACAGGCGCCGCGCGGCCATGACGTGCACCATCGGCACCGCGAGACCCAGGGCGCATGGGCAGGTGACGATCAGCACGGAGATCGCCACCGTCAGCGATCGGTGCCAGTCTCCCGTCATCGCAAACCAGGCGATGAATGCCCCTGCCGCGAACGCATGGACGACCGGGGCATAAAGTGCCGCGGCCTTGTCCGTCAGCCGCCTGTATCGGGCGCGGCCCTGCTCGGCAGCTTCGATCATCCGGGCCATGTCAGCGACGAACGACGACCGGCTCGTGCGTTCGACCCGGACCTCGAGCATGCCGTTGAGGTTCATCATCCCGGCCAGCACGGCGTCTCCGGCGGATGCCGGAATGGGTACCGCTTCACCCGTCACGGCCGACGCATCGACATCGGCCGCACCGGCGACAACCCTGCCATCCAGAGGCACACGATCTCCGGCGGCGACGATTACCAGTTCCCCTACGGCGATCTGGTCGATCGGCGTGTAGGTCCGCTTTCCGTCGGCCGCTGCCACCGTGGCGCCGCGCGGCATCGTCCGGGCGAGCCCCATGACGGCCGCCCGCGCCTTTCCGCGCATGACGTGATCGAGCGTTCGACCCACCAGCAGGAAGAAGATCAGCGCCGTGACCGCATCGAAATAGGCATGGGGGCCGTTCGACAGCGTGTCGTGGATGCTGAGGGCAAGGGCGGAAACGATGCCGATCGAAATCGGCACGTCCATGTTGGTTCTTCTCTTGGAGATCGCCTGCCAGGCGGACTGAAGGAAGATGCGGCCGGAGTAGAACACCGCCGGAATTGCCAGGGCGGCGGAAAGCAGATGAAACAGATGGCGCGTGTGCGGCGCTGCGCCCGACCACACCGACACGGAGAGCAGCATGATGTTCATGGTGCAAAAGCCGGCGACGGCGGTGGCCCGAAGAAGCCGCTGTTTCTCCGGATCGGTGTCCGGTTCATCGTTCGCGAAGAGGCTGGCGTCGAAACCCGCTGCCTCGAGGGCTTCGATGAAGGGCGGTACGGCGCCTGTCTTGCGCCATTTGACGGTCGCCCGGCGCGTGGAGAGATTGAGCCGGGCCGATACCACCCCGTCGAGTTTGCAAAGCGCTCGTTCGATGCTGGCGATACAGCCGCCGCAATGTGCGGAAGGCACCGACAATTCGGTCTGCAGGATGCCATCGGCGACCGGCCTGCTGGCAAACAGCGTTTCGTCGGCCGATGCTGGCCGCAACCGGGGCTTCACACCGGGCGCTTTGGCTTCTCCGGCGCAGGAACTCATCTCAGTTCGCCGGTTCGGCCATCGCGGCATAGGCATGCCACGTGGCATGGCCGAGCAAGGGGAATATCACGATAAGGCCAAGCAGCCCGGTCGCCGCGCAAACCACGAACAACGCCAGCACGATGCCCCCCCACACGATCATCGGACGCAAGTTGTTCCATACCAGCGCCATGCTCGTGGCCATCGCGGTCAGCGCATCGACGCGCCTGTCGAGCAACATCGGGATCGAGAACACGCTGATTGCGAAGGAGAATGCGGCAAACAGCCCGCCGACCAGCGTGCCGACGACAAGGATCAGCCATCCGGTCCATGTGGAAACGAGGAATCCGGCGATATGATCGAGGCCCGGGAACGGTCTAACGCCGAAGAACAGAGCGTAGATCAGCACGGCAGACCTTAGCCAGAGCATCATCAGCAAGCTGAGCAGCAACCCGGTGAAGTAAACCTGCGGGCCGGCTTTTGCTTTGACGAAGACCATCTGGCGCAAAGTGATGCGTTCACCCGCGCCGAGCGCGCGGCTCTTCTCGTAAAGGCCAACGGCGAGTATCGGAGCGACGATCATGAAGCCGGCGAGGACCGGAAGAATGATGTAGTCGCGGCCGTAGGCGATGAGCAGTCCGATGAGTACGGCGGAGACGACAAGGACACCGGCGCCATAGGCGAGGCTTTGGCCCGGCTGAATGCGCAAGTCGCGCCATCCCGCCGCCAGCCATTGCAGGCTCGCGTTTGCCGGAAGGTTCCGCTGCCAGCGAACGCTGCGAGTCTCCTCGATGGTGGAGGTTTCGCTGAGCAGCCCGTAGGCTTTCCTGGTTTTGTTCATGGCAGATTTCCTAGCAGGCGGAATTCGCCGCCCTGTAACTTCCTGGCTTGTCTATCGGCTCCTTCAGATGCGGGACGCAATCGGGCTGCGATGTGAACGCCATGTAAATCAGGTGGACGTTTGCGCCGACGAACACGGCAACCCCGGCGGCGATTACCAGCCAAACCGCCAGAGGAATGCCTAGCCACCGTTTTTTCCCGCTGGAGTTCATCGTGCTCCTGCCCCCAGATCATGCACGTAGAGCGCGAGAATCTTGATCTGCGTAGGGGTCAGCCTTCCGTCCCAGGTCGGCATGTGGCCCTGCCGCCCGCCATGGACCGTTTCGACGATCTGCGAGAGGTCGCCGCCGTAGATCCAGTGGGTGTCGGTGAGGTTCGGCGCCCCGAGATCCTGGTTTCCACGGGCATTCTCGCCGTGACAGACAGAGCAATTTTCCTGGAACACTTGCCCGCCCGCAGAAATGGCCGCGCGCTTGGCCGCCGTCACATATTCGGGATGGGATAGGGCATAGACGTATGTCGCTGCACTCTTCACCTTGTCCGCATCGAGAATCCCGTCGCGCCCGAACGAGGGCATTTGCGAGACGCGCGCCTGCGGATGGTCGGAATTGACGCCGATGCGCATCGTCTCCGCAATCTTCTCGGTCGTACCGCCCCAGATCCAGTCAGCGTCGGTCAGGTTGGGATAGTTCTTGCCGCCCTTGCCATCCACGCCGTGGCAGGCAGCGCAGTTGTCGCCGAATAGCTGGTGTCCCGTGCTGCGGACGATCGCCATGAGATGGGGATCGGCCTCGATCTGGGCAAAGCTCTCGGACTCGATGCGCTGGGCCCAGGATGCGCGCCCTTCCCGCGATTCCAGCAAGTGCTTTTCGACCGACCGGCGCTGGTCGACCTCGAGGATACCCTTGGTATAGGTGTCGCCCAAGGGCCAGGTCGGCATGAGCACCCACCAGGCGAATGCGAAGATGTGGGTCACGATCAGAAAGATCAGCACGCCCTTGGGAACAGGCGTATCGAGTTCCTTGATACCGTTCCAGATGTGCCCGGTCGTTTCGCGGCCGCTGACCGGATCCCGCTCTACCTCCATGGCTTGTCGTCCTCATCGAGAATGCTGTTCTTCGCATCGTCGAACTTTTTGCGATTGGATGGCCGGAAGGTGTAGACAAGCACGCCGATCGTCAGGCCGATAAGATAGAACAGGCCCCAGCTCTTCGAAAAGGCGACGAGGGTATCGTGATCAATTGGCATCGACCGCTCCTGCGTCGGGGATCGGCAGCGGCGGCTTTTCCTGCGCCGCGGTGCCTTCGTAGGCGGCATTGGTCATCCGGCCGAGAACCTGAAGGTATGCCACCAGGGCGTCCATTTCGGTCAATTGGCTGGCAACGTCGTCGAACACGCGAACCTGACTGTTCTCGCCATAGCGTTCGGTAACGCCCGAGGACGCGTCGCTATCGGGGTTTGCCTGACCGAAAGCGTCTGCGGCGGCGTTCTCGATCATCACGTCGGTGTAGGGCACGCCGACGGCGCGTTGCGCCTTCAGATGAAGCGGCAGATCCGCGATCCTCAAGGGGTTCTTGGCCAACCAGGGGTAGGCAGGCATGTTCGATTCCGGCACCACGTCTCGCGGGTTCGTCAGGTGCGCCACGTGCCAGAAATCCGAGTACTTTCCGCCCACCCGCGCGAGGTCCGGCCCGGTCCGTTTCGAACCCCACAGCATCGGGTGGTCGTAGCTCGATTCAACCGCCAGCGAATACGGCCCGTAACGTTCCACTTCATCCTGCAACGTGCGGATCATCTGGCTGTGACAGGCGTAGCAGCCTTCACGGATATAGATGTTGCGGCCCGCGAGTTCGAGCGGGGTGTACAGGCGCATGTCCGGTGCGTCCTCCACCGTCTCGTCGATGGTGAACAGCGGCGCGATCTCGACGATCCCTCCAACGCTCGCGACGGCAATGATCGCCAGTACGAACCCGATGGTGTTGCGCTCCAGCTTGCGGTGCAAGAGTTCGGCCATGGTGCTACGCCTCCGCAGTCGCGTGCGCGGCGGTCAAGGGCACGTCCGTACCCGGCCGTGCAACCGACGGTGCCGCACGGACCGTCATCCACATATTGTAGGCGCCCACGATGGCACCCAGCAGGAACAGAAAGCCGCCGGCGGTGCGGGCAATATAGTACGGGTACATCGCCCGCAGCGTATCGACGAAAGAATAGGCGAGCGTGCCCTCTTCCGTATAGGTGCGCCACATCAGGCCCTGAATGATGCCCGAGTTCCACATCGCGAAAACGTAGACCAGCGTGCCGGCCAGCGAGAGCCAGAAATGCACTTCGACCAGCGCTGGCGAATACATGCCCTCCCGCTTCCACAGCGATGGCACGATTGTGTAGAACGCGCCGAAGGTGATCAGTGCCACCCACCCCAATACGCCGGCATGAACGTGGGCAATGGTCCAGTCGGTATAGTGCGACAGCGAGTTCACCGGCCTGATGGCCAGAAACGATCCTTCGAAGGTCGAAAGCCCGTAGAACACCGCCGCCACCATCATGAAGCGAAGCGTCGCGTCGTCACGCACCCGGTGCCAGGCCCCGTTGAGCGTGAGCAGTGCGTTGCCGGCTGAGGCCCATGACGGGACGAGCAGCATCACCGAGAACGACATGCCCAGGGTCTGCACCCAATGCGGCAGCGCCGTGTAGTGGAGGTGGTGCGAACCAACCCACATGTAGAAAAAGGTGATGCCCCAGAAGCTCAGGATGGACAGCCGATACGAAAAGATCGGCCGCTGCGCCCGCACGGGCAGGTAGTAATAGAGCATTCCCAGGAAGCCCGCGGTCAGGAAGAAGGCTACGGCATTGTGGCCGTACCACCACTGGACCATCGCGTCCTGCACACCGGACCAGATCGGGTAGCTCTTGGCCTCTCCGAACGACACCGGAACGGCGAGGTTGTTGACGATGTGCAACACCGCAACCACCAGGATGAAGGCCATGTAGTACCAGTTGGCGACATAGATGTGCGGCTCTTTCCGGCGTGCCAGTGTCCGCACGTAGAGCACGAAATAGGTGACCCACACGATGACCAGCCAGATGTCGGCATACCATTCGGGCTCGGCGTACTCTTTCGATTGGGTGATACCCAGGAAATAGCCGGTAACCGCCAGCAGGCAGAACAGGTTGTATCCGGCAAGAACGAACCACGCGGAAAGCTGGTCGGCTAGCCGTGCGCGCGAGGTTCGCTGTACCACATGGAATGAAGTTGCGATGAGTGCGTTGCCGCCGAACCCGAAGATCACCCCCGTGGTATGCACGGGGCGGAGCCGACCGAAACTCGCCCAGGCGCCCTCGAACGTGAAATTCGGCCAGGCGAGCTGCGCTGCCACCCACACGCCGGTGGCCATGGCAAACACGGCCCACGCCATGCTCAACGCTATCCCGACCTTGATCGGATCGTCGTAATAACGCGACAGTCTTTCCGAACCCGGCTCGGGCTCGAGGAAGACGTTGGCAACGAACGCCAGGCACATGATGCCGAAGGCGAGGATGAGGAAGCCGTGCAGTTCGAGCGGGTCCCCACGTCCCGCCGCCGCAAGCGCCAGGCCGGCGAACGACACGAGGGCCGAGATCGCAAGGGCAATCTGTCGTTCTGTTGACGTCAGGGTGGCGAGCATGGGTTCACTTCTTCTTGTTTGCGCGGCGTAACGTGTCTGTTCCTGGGCGACCCTTCAACTGGTATTCAGTTCATTAGGCGGTTCCATCGTTGCCCAATCCTTATTTCTTTTTCGGGGCGCGAAACAGTACAGGCGCATAGGCGATCGCGAACAGCGCGAAGGCCAGCGTCCAAAGGCCGCCCGAGAGTTCCAACCCCCTGCGATAATCGAGCGCCCCCAGCCCCGCGAGTACGCGCAGACCGGCTCCCAAGGTGACGCAGGCATAGAGCACGGCGGTAGCGGGGTCGGCGCGCAGCGGACGGCCGGTGTGCCCCAGCGAGGCGCGCGTCATCACCGCCAAAATCATCGTCGCGATGGCACCGGCGGTCAGTGCATGGACGGCTGCGGTCGGTGGCACTGCGGCTCCAGCCACGCTCGCGCCAAGCAGCAGGAGGCCGAGCGGTATCCAGGCGTATCCCACGTGAAGTACCAGGACGAGCGGATCGCTCCACGTGCGCCATCCCTTCCAGCGGGCGAGCCTGACGATCTGCGCCAGCCCTGCCGCGATGAGGACGGGCCCGACCAGTGCCTCCCCGCGCAGCACGGCCCAGCCGGCTAGCGCCAGCGCAGTCAGAACGATGATGGCGATATCGAACCGGCCGGGTTGTCCGGGAAGTCCGCCCGCGAAGCCCCGCTTGACCATCCAGTTGTGGGTGAACGATGGAATAATCCGCCCGCCGATCAGCGAGATCAGGGTGATCACCACCGCGATGGCGGCGTAACTGGGAGCGGCCTCGTCGCCGGTGAGGCCAAGCGCTGCTGCATAGTCCCACGCGTCGACCAGCGCGAGGAGTACCACCATCCCGATGGCGGGAACATTCCGGTTCTTCGCCGCAATGACCTCTCGTCCCGCGACGACAGCGAACACGAGGAAGAAGCCGACATCCAGCGTCGCGGCGGTTACCAAGCCGACGGTACCCGAAAACCATACCGCCGCGCGCGCTGCCAGCCACAGCGCCACCAATGCGGCGAGCGGGGCACCGGCGATGGGCAGCCGGCCGGTCCAGTTGGGGATCGCCGTTAGAAGGAAGCCGACCACCGCCGCTCCGACGAAACCGAACAGCATCTCGTGCCGGTGCCACGCGAGTGGGGCGAACCCGCTGGGCAGTGACACCCCGTGGAGGAACGCCCACAGCCAGGCGAGCACGGCAAAGGCGGCCCACGCCGCCGCGAGGAAGAAGAAAGGCCGGAATCCGCCGCGCAGGACAGGAGGCGCGGCGGCCATGCGCGCCTTGCGCAGGGCGAGCATTTCTTCGCCGCGGGTCATCATGCGTGCTCTCCGATATGGGCAAGACCTGGCTGGCGAAGTGCCGCGCCGCCGTTCCGTCGACGGGGTGCTGATCTGCAAGTGATGCTGTGGCCGGTTCCAGGTTCGTCATCCGGCCTCTGTCTTACCTGTCGGATCGAGTGGCGTTTTACCATCCAGGAGATGTGCTGCCGGCGCGCTCTTGCTGATTGAGCGCCAGAGGCCTCGCAGCAACGGCGTTTGGCTCGTCGCCCCGGGAGAATGGCGCGCGCGACCGATATCGAGTGGTCCCGGACCGGTGACTGCACCGCATTCCGAACAAAACATCTCGTTCCTCCTTGATGACATCCTCGCGCTCAGAAGACCGACCAGCCATGGCTGCCCGCGACCGCACCGAAAACCGCAATGAGACTGAGTGTCAGAAGGGTAATGTGGGCACGTTGGAGCCAAGTGAAGGCGACGTCCGGCGATTTCGCGACCAAGCCCGGGAAGCGGCGATGCAGGATCAGCGGTTCGACGATAAACAGCATCAATGCGAAAACCAGCCAGACGCAAATCATTGCGTGCATCCACCAGAAGGCTGGCTCGTGGAACCGGTGCCAAAGATTGAGTTTCGCAATCATGTAAAAACCCGTCAGTCCAACAAGAATGACGGCTGAGCGCGCCTGCCAAACAAAGCGATGCTCGAAAGCCTGAAAAGCGCGAAGCCGGTCGGCGCCGAACTCTCCGCGGCGGATTGCGGGAATCGCCACGCTCGTCGCGATCGCCACGCCGCCGATCCAGATGACGATTCCAATCACGTGAAGCGCGCGAGCGAGAGCGACATCGTCCATCTCTTATCGAAACTCCTGACCGTCCGAGCCTTACATCGCCGCGCATTTCGAAA
The DNA here is from genome assembly GCA_964401045.1 of uncultured Sphingomonadaceae bacterium. Classification (GTDB taxonomy): domain Bacteria; phylum Pseudomonadota; class Alphaproteobacteria; order Sphingomonadales; family Sphingomonadaceae; genus CAYNXB01. The sequence goes on from CAYNXB010000012.1 coordinate 42,358, forward strand.
CATTGCGCTGGCGCAAATTCTCGGCCAAAAGAATCGCTAAGACCTCAAGGCATGGCTCGGGTCATTTTTGTGGGCGATGCGGTCGAGATCGACGCGGCGATCATTGCCGAAGCTTTGCAGGTTTCCCCGGAGCAGCTTCAAGCGGCAATGCGTTCAGGCAGCATCACGACGGTGTGCGAGCGCGGCCTCGATGAGGACGCCGGGACCTTCCGCCTGAGCTTCATGGCCCGAAACCGGCGCTTGCGCCTGATCGTGGACGAGACAGGCGTGGTGCTCCGTCGTTCCATACTCGCTGTCGCCGATCGACCGACCGAAGCGGCCTGATTGATGAAACTTCACTGATCGAGGCATAAAGGGCAGACCGAGGACATGAGTGCGAACAACGCCCCGCGGCCGCTCGCCATCACCGCGCTCGAATTGTTCGACGGCCTCCCGGCAATTGCGCTCGAAGAGGTGATCGCTCGCGCCCGCGTTCAGACGCTCCCGCGTGGCGCTCGCGTCTTCAATCAAGGCGAGGCGATCGAGCGGGCGCATGCGCTGCTGTCTGGCGCCGTCAGAATTTCGCAGGCGGGTAGCGACGGCGAGCAGGTCGTGATCCGCTTTATTGGCCCCGGAGAGATTTTTGGCAGTGTCGCGATCTTCACTGATCATCGCTACCCGGCCGACGGGACCACGATGGTCGAATCCATTGAGGTCAGTTGGCGACGGGCCGAACTGCTGGACTTGGTTGCTACGCATCCGCAAATCGCCCTCAATCTCGTCCGAATCATTGGTCGCCGGCTTGGAGAGCTCCAGGAGCGGATGCGTGAGATGGCAACGCAGCGGGTGGATTGCCGAATCGCGAACGCATTGCTTCGCCTGGCCCAGCAGGCCGGCAGAGCGAGCGAGCGCGGAACGCAAATAACGTTTCCCCTGAGGCGCAGGGATATTGCGGACATCTCTGGAACTACGCTTCACACCGTCAGCCGCACTCTGAGCAATTGGAAGCGGCAGGGCTTGGTCATCGATGAAAAGCCCGGGCTAATACTAACCTCGCCGGAAAGGCTTCGCCAAGCCACGGAATAAATGCGCGTCCACCAGTTGTGAGCCGCATGGGCCCGGAGCCACTTTGTGAGTGGCAGGCGCCTCGCTGGCGCTCCGATGGCGGCCCCACGATCTCGCGCACGTTCTCGTCAGGATTTGCGGGACCGCCCGATCTCTGCGGCGGATTGCCCTACGGCAAGGTCGGAAGCGTCGGCGTGGTCGGCAGGCGGATCGCGATCCAAGCAGGACGGACTGCAATCCGCCAGTTCAGCGCTCCAAGGGCATCAGTTGCTGGCACAAGGCGTCGTGCGCAACTCCTCGCAAGCGGAAGTTCCGTTTCGGCTGGGAACTCCAAAGGCGAGAAATCACTTAAGGAAATTGTTCCCTTCATTCTCAAGGACCAGCCCGATGACCGAATATGCCAAGCCCCGTCGTACCGCGGCAGGGATCGGACTCGCGTTGGTGTTCGGCATTTTCGGATTGGTGCTGGCGGGCGGCGGTGCATGGCTCGTCGCGGAAGGTGGATCCTGGTATTACCTTCTTGCGGGGACCGGACTGGTGGCCGTCGCGGTTCTGCTATCCTTCGGGCGTCCGCTTGGCATGTGGCTCTACGTCGCTATTTTCGCCCTGACCGTGCCGTGGGCACTGTGGGAAGCGGAAGGCAATCCCTGGGCGCTGGTGCCGCGGCTCGTGGGCCCGGCAGTTCTGCTGGCGTTGGTGGCCTTGCTTTCGCCGCTGGTCGACCGGCGCACGCGGTGGACTTCCGCGACGCTTGGCGCTGCCGGCTCGATGATCTTCCTGGGTGCGGTGCTGTGGGGCACCGCCGCCGCGCAGCCCGACCGCGTGGTCGGCAAGCTGCCCCGGGTGGCCCACGCTGCGGGACAATTTGCAGTCGGGGCCGACTGGCCAGCGTGGGGCGGGACTAACGCCGGGGAGCGGTTCTCGACCCTCGACCAGATCACCCCTGCTAACGTCGACCAGCTCAAGCGCGTATGGGTTGCGCACACCGGCGATATGCCCGGGACGGCGGCCGAAGACGGCACCTACTCGCCGGAAACCACTCCGATCAAGATCGGCAACCGGCTGTATTTGTGCTCGGCAATGAACGTCCTGATCGCGCTCGATGCGCGGACCGGCGCAGAACTCTGGCGCTACGATCCACACGTTTCGGACGCTTCGATCCCCTACGGCGCGACTTGCCGCGGCGTGGCGTACTACGCCGAAGGACCAGGCGCGCAACGAGCGGCCACCGTGGACAGTCGGCAGGACTCCGCGCAGATCGCAACAGCAGGTCCGGACACTCCTATTCCTGCGGACGACGCGTGCGCCGAGCGGATCATCGAAGGCACGCTCGATGCCCGGTTGATAGAGGTCGACGCCGCAACGGGCCGTCCGTGCGCCGATTTCGGCGTCAACGGTCAGGTCGATACCAAAGTGGGACTGGGCCAGGTCAACCCGGGGATGGCGGCGATCACCGCCCCGCCGGTGATCGTGCGCGGCATGGTCATCACCGGGCGTCAGGTACTGGATAATGAGACCAACGACGCGCCCTCGGGCGTTATCGAAGCGTACGACGCCGTTAGCGGCGCGCGCAAATGGGCTTGGGACCTTGGTCGGCCCGGCCAATACGGCTGGCCGGAACCGGGCAAGACGTTCACCCGCGGGACTCCCAACATGTGGACGACGGCGTCGGCCGATGAGGAGTTGGGCCTGGTCTACGTGCCCACGGGTAACAGCGCGGCCGATTATTGGAGTAGTGACCGCAGCGCGCAGGAGAACGAATTCAACAGCTCGCTGGTTGCGCTTGATGCTACAACCGGCAAGCCGGTGTGGCACTTCCAGACGGTCCATAAGGATGTGTGGGACTACGATCTCGGCAGCCAGGTGACCCTGATCGATTTACCGGATGGGACGCCGGTAGCCATCCTCCCCTCGAAGCAAGGCGACATCTATGTCCTGGACCGGCGCACCGGCAAGCCGCTCCACGGTGTGGTCGAACAACCGGTTCCAGGCGGCGGGGAAGAGCCTCAGCAGCGTTCACACACACAGCCGTTCTCGCAGTTCGCCAACCTGCGCAAGCCGGACCTGACCGAGCGGGACATGTGGGGTATCTCGCCGATCGACCAGATGATCTGCCGCATTCGCTTCGCGAAGGCGTCGTACAAAGGATTCTACACGCCGCCCACGGCGGGCCGGCACTGGATTGAATATCCGAGCTACAATGGCGGATCGGACTGGGGCTCGGTTGCGGTCGATCCGACCCGCGGGGTGATCGTCGCGAACTACAACGACATGCCCAACTACAATATCCTGGTGCCGCGCAAGGTGGCGGACAAGAAGGGCTGGAAGCCGCGCGGCCCCGAAGGGAACCAAGGCGCTGGCGGGGCCGAGGGAGAAGGCTCACCGATGGCCGGGGTGCCCTATGCAGTCGACGTGAACGCGGGGTGGAAAATCGGGCTGACAGGCCTCCTGTGCAAGGAGCCGCCTTACGGCTGGATTCGCGCGCTCGACCTCAACACCGGCAAGACGATCTGGGACCGGCCGTTCGGCTCGGCGCGGGCGAACGGGCCATGGGGCACGAAGCTCGGTTTGCCGTGGACCATCGGCACACCCAACAACGGTGGGGCGGTCGTGACGGCGGGAGGACTGGTCTTCATCGCCGCGACAACGGACAACCTGATCCACGCGATCGACCTGAAGACAGGCAAGGAGCTGTGGCACGATGTGTTACCGGGGGGTGGCCAGGCCAATGTGATGTCGTACGCGGTAGCTGGGCGGCAATACGTGGCGGTCATGCCCGGCGGTCATCACTTCATGAAGACGCCGATCAGCGACGCGATTGTCGCATACGCGCTACCAGGCACGGCGTAATCAGGCCGGCTTGATAACATGCGGAGCGGTACTGAACGCGCGGACATTCTGACAACGACGCGATGGAGCCACTCCGAACGCTGGCTGGGCGCTGTCAGTCTAACTGCAATCTGTTTCGTCGCCCGAGGTGATCCGTCTGGCGGTGTGAAGTAGAAGAACGGATCTGTTGGTTTGCGAGGGCGAGATATGCCCGCAGCCTAACGCCAACTCGTTGCCGTCAATCGGTTCACTTGGCCTGACAGCACCCTCAAGCTTCATTCGGGGTGGCAATCCACCCGGCAAGATCGAGTTTGGCGGTTGATGCTGTTTCTGCACCAAGCCGCAGATGATCCCAAGTGCGGCATCGACTTGAACCTGATCCCGCGCCGCCACGGTGTTCGCGGGCACCCAAACGTCGTAGTCTCGCATATGGGCATGCCAGCGGTGAACAGCAGGCACATGTCCGCAGCGATTCCGGTCAGTATCAGGCGGCTGACCCCCAGCGTGGGCAGCGGCAGCAGGAGGTTGGTGTCATAGAACGCCGACAGTTGCGGCTTGAACACGAAGTAGTCGTGCGCGCGGTGCGATGCGATCGATAAACGCGCCCGCTAGGCCCTGCCCGCCTCCGCGTCTGCTTTGCGCC
>CAYNXB010000013.1:0-2842 GCA_964401045.1 uncultured Sphingomonadaceae bacterium
GGCGTGTTGATGTCGGCGATGCGAACCTTCTGGCCGCCGTACCAGAAGGTGTCGCCGTCCACGACGCAGTTGATCCGCACCGGTCCCTCGCAGCGGGCAAAGCTGGCGCGCTCGCGGTCCGGCCCGGCGGCGGGAGGCTTGCCGAACTCGAATGCGCTCGCGAGTGGCGGGCCGCCCCACAGGAACACGGCGGTGAACGCCGCCAGTGGCAGCGCAATCATCAGGGCTGTGAACTCGCGCGACCACGCCTGTTTGCCGGGCCGTCGCGCCGGTCGCGCGCTGTAGTCGCGCACGTCCGTCCAGCGAGGTTTCCGGCGTAGCGGAATGATCGTGGCGGAGCGGCGAGCCATGCTCCGATCCTGCGCCGTCAGGCGTCACCAGCCGCTTAACGCTCCACCGGGTTTGTTCGTGCGGCGCGGACAAGACATCTCTTCGTGCCTTCGTGCGATCCAAGGAAGCTGGACCGGCACAAGACCGCGGTGACGAAGGGGCGGTCACGCCGACCCGCACCCCTCTCTTGAAACCTCGCCCGCCGATGGACATTCTATCCCTGCGGGCCGGGCCCCTCTGGCGAGCGCACGCGCTCGCGATGTCGGACCGCATCGGATAATCCGGTGCGATACGGGCGGGCCAACCATCCCTTCTCTGCGCACCGTTTCCGATGAGCGACACACGAAGTCAGCCGAAGAGGAAACACGAATGCGCAATCAGGAAGACGTCGCCGCGATGCAGTGCCCGGTATGCCGGACGCCCCTGGCGATGAGCGATCGCCAGGGAATCGAGATCGACTATTGCCCGCAATGCCGCGGCGTGTGGCTCGATCGCGGCGAGCTGGACAAGATCGTCGAGCGCAGCGCGCCCCAGGCGGCGCCCGCACCCGCCGCGCCGCCACCGCCGCAGCGCCAGGGGCGCTCGTGGGGCGGGGACGACCTCGCGCACGGCGGCCATGATCGCGACGATTACCAGCGCGGCTACGGCAAGCCCCACAAGCGGCGCAAAAGCTTCCTTGAGGAGCTGTTCGACTAGGCCGGGCGGGGGCCGCCTCGTCCGCGTGACGGGGCGGCCTCCGTTTCCTCCGCCTTAACCCTCGCCCGCTATCCTGCCGCCATGTTCACCAGCAAGTACCAGGCCGTGTTCCGCAGCCGCTGGCGCGCGCTGCTATGGGCGGCGGGGGTGTGCCTGACCGCCTATTGCACGGTCCCGTCGAAGGACACGGACAACGGTGCGATCCTGCCCGGGTTGACCAAGCCGCACGCGGAGGCCTCCCACGCCGCGGCCGATCCGTGGGCGCTCGACAGGCCGGCGGACAAGCACGGGTGACGAAGGCGCTGTCCTACAGCCGGCGTTTCGTGCCATCCTCGCCCGATGACCGCGCCGTTCCTTCCGCACAGTCAGCCTCCCCGCACGGCGCACGGGTGTCACCCGCAGGCTGCGAACGAAATGGATGGTGCGCCAAAGGCTTACGCGGGATTCGGGCGGGTGACAGGGTGTCGCTTGTGTCACCCGCAGCGGGCGGCATCCGGTCTGCTGAACCGTGTCACATCCGTCACTCTCGCCGGATTCGCGTGTGGTCCGCGCGGCGACTTCCGTCCCGTTCAGGAACAACTCGGGGATTTTCGCATATATTGGTCGCGTCAGGACAACATCCTGTCGCGGGTTGCTTGTTGGTGCGGCGGGGGAGCCGTTAATCAAAAACCAACCATAGGGTGGGTAGCAATACGGGATGACTAAGGGACTGGTTGGCAAGCTGCTGGGCGTGGTCGCGCTCGCAGCCGCATCACTGGCCGGAACATCGCCGGCTTTCGCAAACGACGTAGAGGACGCATTCGATCGCGCGTTGGGCACCGATGTGCGCGCGCCGGTCGATTATTCGCCGTCCTATGGCACGCCGTTCGAGCGCCAGGTCGCGCTGCTCGCCGATGGCGGCTCGGGCCGCATCGGCGTCGCCGCGGTGGATCTCGCCAGCGGGAAGGAGATCGCCGTGCTCGGCGACCAGCGCTTCCCGATGGCCAGCACCAGCAAGATCGCCATCGCCGCGACCTTCCTCGAAGGCGTGGACAAGGGCCGCTGGAGCCTGACCAGCGAATTTCCGATGATGATCCCGGTCCGCTCGGCCGCGTTCTCGAGCACGCGCGCACCGGTCAAGCCGGGGCAGTACCTGCCCGCGACCCAGCTGCTCGAACTGATGCTGACCCGCTCGTCCAATTCGGCGACCGATGGGCTGCTCGCGGTGGTCGGCGGTCCGGCGGCGGTCAACGACTGGGCGCGCCGCGCCGGCATCGACGAATTCAACATCACCCGCGACATCGCCACCCTGGTGCGCGACGACGGCGAGGTCGATCCCGCCAGGCGCATCGACATGCGCGACAGCGCCACGCCCAAGGCGATGGTCCAGCTCCTCTCCGGTCTCTACCAGGGCAAGTGGCTGAGCCAGGCGAGCCGCAATGTGCTGATCGGCACGATGGAGCGCTGCCGCACCGGCGCACGCCGCATTCCCGCGAGCCTGCCCGATTCGGTCACCGTCGCGCACAAGACCGGCTCGCTCAACAACACCTCGAGCGACATCGGCGTGATCACCACGCCGGACGGGCGCTCGATCGCGGTGGCGATCTACGTCACCGGCCAGGGCTCGCGCCCGGCCCGCGAGGCCAAGATCGCCAGCATCGCGCGGGCGATCTACGATGGTTACACGAAGAACCCGGCGGCACAGTGGGTCGACGCGCGGTACGACCGCGACGGCAACTGAGCGGCTTCGCCCAAGGCATAAGAAAAGGGCGCGGAGCCGAAGCCCCGCGCCCTTTCGTTTGTCCGTGAAGCCGAAGGCTTACTGGGCGGCAGCCGG
>CAYNXB010000013.1:2942-44389 GCA_964401045.1 uncultured Sphingomonadaceae bacterium
GGCAGCCGGAGTAGCAGCCGCGTCGGCAGCGGTTTCGGCGTTGTCGGTGGCGGCGTCGACCGCGGTGCCCGCGTCGGTGGCGGCGTCCTGAACCGCGTCACCGGCGGCCTCCGCATTGGCTTCGGTGTCGGCCATCGCCGAATCCGCAGCTTCCGAAGCGGCGTCGCCGGTCTTCTCCGAGCAGGCGCCGAGGGTGAGTGCGGCGCCGGCAACGGCGGCGGCGAGAATGATCTTACGCATAATGACAGTGTCCCTTTGAACAGCGAGTGGTTTCGACCCGGCCTGGAGGCGAGGCAGGAAACGCATCCTCTTGGGGGCGCTCCGTGTTTCGTGAATAATGGCGGGATTGTGGCAATGCAAGCTAATAGGGCCCGCCCCATTCGTCGGCGCCCCCGCCAAGGCCCATTATACGGCTGACCGGCGGCGCACGCGCTGCTAGTGAAACCGACGATGACGGGACCCAAACAGCATCTCTACCTGGTGGACGGATCGTCCTATATTTTCCGCGCGTACCACCGCCTGCCACCGCTTACCGATCTCAACGGCACGCCGGTGGGCGCGGTCTACGGCTATACCACGATGCTGTGGAAGCTGGTCGATGAGCTCGACAGGGCCGAGGGGCCGACCCATCTTGCGGTGATCCTCGACAAGGGCTCCACCTCGTTCCGCAACGCGCTCTACTCGGAATACAAGGCCAACCGCCCGCCGCCGCCGGAAGACCTCGTGCCGCAGTTCCCGCTGGTGCGCGACGCGACTCGCGCCTTCAGCCTGCCCTGCATCGAAGAAGACGATCTCGAGGCCGACGACCTGATCGCGTCCTATGCTCGCGAAGCCACTCGCCAGGGCTGGGACGTGACCATCGTCTCCTCGGACAAGGACCTGATGCAGCTCGTCGGCAAATGCGCCGAAGCCCATGACGGGATCGAAGGCGGCTGCGTCGACATGCTGGACACGATGAAGAACCAGCGGATCGACATCCCCGAAGTGGTCGAGAAGTTCGGTGTCCCGCCCGAGCTGGTCGGCGACGTGCTGGCGCTGATGGGTGACAGTGTCGACAATGTGCCCGGCATCTACGGCATCGGCCCCAAAACGGCGAGCAAGCTGATCCAGGACAACGGCAGCCTGATCGCCGCGCTCGATTCTGCCGAGGGCATGAAACCGTCGAAGCTGCGCGAGCGGCTGATCGAGGGGCGTGCGATGGCGCTGCTCAGCCGCGAGCTGGTCCAGCTCAAGGAGGATTGCGCGCTGCCGCAGCCGCTCGACGAGTTCAAACTCGACGGCATTCCACCGGAGCCGCTCGCCGCGTTCCTCTCCAGGCACGGCTTCACCAGCCTGCTCAAGCGGCTCGAAGCGGGGACCGGCAGCCCGTCGCGGCCGAACGACCTCAACCCGCCGAAGATCGACAACAAGGGCGCGCCCCCCTCGCCTTCCGGCAACCGCCAGCCGCTGCCCGAAATGCCGGCGGTCGACCGCTCGGCCTACGAATGCGTGCAGACGATGGAGCGGCTGGTCCACTGGATCGACCGCGCTTTCGCCGCGCGGGTGGTGGCGATCGACACCGAAACCAGCGCGCTCGATGCGATGAGCGCGCAACTCGCCGGGATCAGCCTCGCCCTCGGGCCGAACGATGCGTGCTACATTCCGTTCACCCACGGCGGCAGCGACATGTTCGCCGAACGCCCGCAACAGGTCGACCGCGAGGACGCGATGGCCGCGCTCAAGCCGCTGCTCGAGAGCGACGCGGTGCTCAAGATCGGGCAGAACATCAAATACGACATCAACGTCCTCGAACGCTGTGCCGGCATCTCGCTGGGCCCGGTCGACGACACGATGATCGCCAGCTTCGCGCTCGATGCCGGCCGCTCGCCCGAAGGGATCGGCGGCGGCCACGGGATGGACGAGCTCAGCCAACGCCACCTCGGGCACACCACGCTGACCTTCAAGGAGATCTGCGGCACTGGCAAAAAAGCGATCCCGTTCGGCGAAGTGCCGGTCGATCGCGCGACCGAATATGCCGCCGAAGATGCCGACGTCACCTGGCGGCTGTGGAAGCATCTGAAGCCGCGCCTCGCGGAGGAAGGAGGCACGCGGGTTTACGAGCGTGTCGATCGCCCGCTGATCCCGGTGGTGGCGCAGATGGAGCGCCACGGGATCAAGGTCGATCGCCAGCAACTCGCCCGGTTGTCGGAGGAGTTCGCCGGCGAGATCACACGCATCGAGCGCGAAGTATGGGACTGTTGCGGCGAAGAATTCACCATCGGCAGCCCGCAGCAGCTCGGCCGCATCCTGTTCGACAAGATGGGCTACAAAGGCGGGCGCAAGGGCAAGAGCGGCCAGTATTCGACCGACCAGGCGATCCTCGAGGGGCTTGCCGGGCAAGGCGCCGAGGTGGCGCAGAAAGTGCTCGACTGGCGGCAGCTCGCCAAGCTCAAGTCGACCTACACCGATTCGCTCCAGCAGGCGATCAACGCGGACACCGGCCGGGTCCATACCTCCTACTCGCTGGTCGGCGCGCAGACCGGGCGGCTTTCCTCGACCGATCCGAACCTGCAGAACATCCCGATCCGGACCGAAATCGGGCGGCAAATCCGCGCCGCATTCGTGCCCGAGCAAGGCAACGTGCTGCTCGCCGCCGACTATTCGCAGATCGAACTGCGGCTGGCGGCGCACATGGCCGACGTGCCAGAGGTCAAGGAAGCCTTCGCCGCCGGGGAGGACATCCACGCCCGCACCGCGCAGGAAATGTACGGCACGGTCGACCGCGATACTCGCGCACGAGCCAAGACGATCAACTTCGCGATCCTCTACGGCATCTCGCGCTGGGGCCTCGCCGGTCGGCTGGGCACCGATGCGGACGAGGCGCAATCGGTGATCGACCGCTATTTCCAGCGCTTCCCCGGCATCCAGCGCTACATCGTCCACACGCTCGAAAGCGTGCGCGAGCGCGGCTATTCGGAGACGCTGTTCGGGCGCAAGACGTGGTTCCCGCGCATCAACGCCAAGATTCCGCACGAACGCCAAGGCAGCGAGCGCGCCGCGATCAACGCCCCGATTCAGGGGACCAGCGCCGATATCATTAAGCGGGCGATGGTGCGGATGGGGCCGGCCTTGGCCGACGCCGGACTGGGGCATGTGAAGATGTTGCTGCAAGTGCACGACGAACTGGTGTTCGAGCTTCCGGAGGGTGACGCTGCCGCCGCCGCGCCGGTGATCGAGCGAGTGATGGCCGAAGCCGCGCTGCCAGCGGTGGAGCTCGACGTGCCGCTCGGGATCGAGATCGGCAGCGGCGCCAGCTGGGATGCCGCGCATTGAAGCGCGTGACCGGACAGATGTGGCGCGGAAGCGGCCGCTGGCTGAGCGTGGCGGCGTTCGCGGTCGTGGCCGCGGCGCTGCTCGGCTCGGTGGCGCTGATCTACAACACGATCGAATCCGAACGGCGTGCGCGTGCGCAAGTTCAGGTGACGCGTGAAATCCTCGAACAACTGCGTGACGTCAACCGCGCGGCGGTTAACGCCGAGACCGGCCAGCGCGGCTATTTCATCACGCTCGACCGGCGCTACCTCGGGCCCTACCTCGCCTCACGCGAGATCTATCGTCCCGCGCTCGACCGGCTCGCCGCGCTCACCCGCAACAGCCCGCCCCGCGTGCAGCAGCTGCAGGCTGAAACCGCACGGCTGGTCGAAGCCAAGTTCGCCGAGATCGACCAGGTGGTCGAGCAGATCGAACGGGGCGAGCTGATCGCGGCCCAGCAGCGCATCCTGACCGACGAAGGCCAGGAAGTGATGGACCGGCTGCGCCGCAGCGGGCGCGACTGGGAGCAGCTTGAGAACAACCTGCTGGAACGCGAGCTCATGGCTTCCGAGACCGCCGAGAAACGGGTCATCCCGCTGCTCGCGGGTCTGCTGGTGCTGCTGCTCGCCGCGCTCTACCTCGGTTTCCGGCAGATCGCCCGCGCGGCGCACGCGGAAGCGCAGGCGGCGCAGGCCGAGGAACTTGCAGAAGCGCACGACCGCGCAGACCTTCTTGCCCGGGAGCTCAATCACCGGGTCAAGAACCTGTTCACGATGATCCTCGCGATCGTGCGCATGAGCGGGCGAGACACCCCTGCCGCGAAGCCGGTGCTCGAGCGGATCGACAGCCGCATTCGCGCGCTGCTCAACGCGCACGAAGTGACTCAGGGCACGCTCGCGCACCCGGTCGCCGATTTGCGCGCGCTGGTCGAAACCTCGCTCTCGCCCTACCGCGGCGAGGACGCCGAATGCACGATCGACGGGCCCAAGGTGCTGCTCACCGCGCGCCAGGTGACGCCGCTGGGCCTGGTGCTGCACGAGCTGACCACCAACGCGGTCAAGTACGGTGCCTGGGCGCACCGGGGCCGCATCGACGTCATATGGCGGGTGGTCGACGGCCGGGTGCGGATAGACTGGTCGGAGCACTGTGCCGTCCCGGTCACGCAGGCGACGGGTGAGGGCTTCGGCTCACTGCTGATGGAAGGGGCGTCGCGCCAGATCGACGGCTCTATCGAGCGCAGCATCGGCGCGGAGGGCGTGGAAGTGAAGATCGATCTGGCGCTGGAGAATGCCTAGAGGCGGCGCTCGAGCTCGAGATAAGTCTCCGGTATCCGCAGCGCCGAGGTCGCCACACGAATCTCGCGCAGGAACAGCACCAGCGCGCTCATCAACAGCGCGATGGCCAGGAGGAAGAACCCCGCCGCAGCGAGCTGCAGGTCGACCTGCAGGATCTCCTCGAGGAACAGCAGCGCCACGGTGAGGCCGATGGTCAGGCCGCTGATAACCAGCAGCAGGATCGCCCGGCCGATCAGGTGGATACGGGCATCGACGCGGCGGATCTCACGCACCAGCGCATCGTGCTCCATCCCTTCGGTCTCGCCGTGCTGCGTCTGCAGGTGGCGTGACCTGTCGACTACGCGCGCGAGCCGGGTCGAGAGGATGTTCATGATGTTGCCGATCGCCACGAGCACGAATACGGGCGCGAGTGCGAGCTGGATGGTCTGGGCGATCATGCACGCTGTTTTCCGCTTGCCGCGCGGCAATGCAAGCGCGGTCAGAAAAAGAACCGCTGCTGCCAGTAGAACGTGCCGATCACCGGTTCGCCGCGCGCATTGGTTGCCGGACGGAAGCGGAGCCGCTCGATCGCCAGCCGGCATGTAACCGCATCGGTCTCGGGCAAGCCGCTGGTGCGATAGGTGCGGCAGGCGCTCGGACGGCCATCGGTATCGACCGTGAGAGCGATTATGACCGCCTTGCCGATGCGCGCGTCGCGTCCCCCTTCAGGGATCGGATAGGCGCGCGCGTCATCGATCGCGCCCGACACCAGCACCGGCCTGGTCACCGCGCCACCGCCTTGCCCGCCGCCGCCCGCGCCGCTGCCGGTACCATCGCCGCTCGCTCCGATGCCCGAGCCCTGCTCGCGCGTGCCCGAGGCATTCGCGCTGCCGGCCGAGCTGGCGCGCGGGACCGGCGTGGGGCGCACCGGAAGCCGCGCCGCGGGCGCCTGTGCCTCGCGCGGTCTTGCCTTGCGTCCTTCCTCTCCCGCCGCGCCGGAATCGGGCTCCGTGCTCGGCACGGGCTCGGGCGGTGCGGTTATCGTAACCGTCACCAGCGAGCCGACCGCCTCGATCGCCTGCGCGGGAAACTGCGGGGCGAAGGCGCGGATCAGCGCGGCGCCGGCCAGAAGATGCCCGGCCACCACCAGCGCTAGCGTGCCCCAGCGCGTGCGCCGGCGCGTGAGATAGCCCGGCGGAACCGGCGGTTCGACGGGTTGCTCCATTCGACCTCGCCCTCTGCGTGTGACCATATGACCAAAGTGTGCGCGACGCGAGGTTGATGCTGCCACCACCCCCCGTTAGACCGAATCAACGAAAAACCGGGAGCAGGGTCGATGCGTTTGAAATGGGCCGCGGCATTCGCCGCGACGATGCTGTCCGCTTATGCGGCATACGGGACCGCTCTGGCCGAGGAAACCGCGCCCGCGTCTGGCGATTGGCCGCGCTACGCCCGCGATCTTGCCGCCACCCGTTTCTCCCCGCTTGACCAGATCGATGCCTCGAACGTGGGCCGCCTCGAGGTTGCGTGGACCATCCCCGCCGGGCCCAAGGGCATGGGCGCGCTGGTCAGCTCGGCGACGCCGATCGTGGTCGACGGGGTGATGTATTATCCTGCAGGCAACGCGGTGCTTGCGCTCGACGCCGCCACGGGCAAGGAACTCTGGCGCCACGATTTGACCGATGGCGCAGTGCGGCGCGCGGTCAGTTACTGGCCCGGAGACGGGGCGCACGGCTCGCGCATCTTCTATTCGAGCGGCAAGGCGGTGTGGGCTCTCGATCCGAAGACAGGCGCCGTCGACACGGCGTTCGGTGAAGGCGGCAAAATCGCGCTCGAGGTGCCCTACGGATATCCGCCGACGGTCTACAAGAACGTACTCATTGTCGGCGCGCAGACGCAGGAAATGATCGAGGGCGAACCCGGAGATACCAACGCGTTCGACGCGGTTACCGGCAAGCACCTGTGGACCTTCCACACCGTCCCTCGGCCTGGCGAGATCGGCCACGAGACCTGGCTCGACGACGGGTGGAAGAACCGCTCGGGCACCAATGTGTGGGTCTGGTACATGTCCGTCGATCCGCGCACGGACACATTGTTCATGCCGGTCGGCGGCCCGTCGCCGAACTATGACGGCACCACTCGGCCGGGCGCGAACCTGTTCGGCAACTCGGTGGTCGCGGTCGACGCCGAAACCGGCAAGTACAAGTGGCACTTCCAGACGATCCATCACGACTTGTGGGATTCGGACCTGCCCGCGCCGCCGGTGTTGTTCGACATCGAGAAGGACGGCAAGACGGTTCATGCGCTCGCCGAAACCGGCAAGACCGCGTACATGTACATCCTCGACCGTGACACAGGTAAACCGGTGTTCGGGGTCGAGGAGAAGGCGGTCGCCGCGGGGAACGTGCCGGGCGAATGGTATTCGCCGACCCAGCCGATCCCGGTGAAGCCCGAGGCGCTTAGCCGCAAGACGTGGGACAAGAGCGACATCGTCACCGCGGCCGACACCAACCAGGCCCACGTCGACGCGTGCATGAAGCTGCTCGCCGATTACGGCGGCGATTTCTACAACGCCGGGCCCTTCACGCCGTACTTGCTGGCGAAAGAAGGCGAGAAGCCCAAGGCATCGATCAACCTGCCGCACAATGGCGGCTCGGTGTGGGGCGGCAGCGCGGCCGATCCGCACACGGGCATGATCTACATCAACACCAGCGAAGGCGGCGCCATCGGCTGGATCGAGAAGCGCAAGGAAGGGGCCGATTACGGCCGCGGCACCGCCGGCTCGAACCAGACTTACGACCGCGCGAACCTCACCGGCCCCGGCGCCTATGCCTCGTTCAGCGCCGCTTACACGGACGCGGACGGCAAGACGGTCAATCTGCCGTGCATACGCCCCCCGTGGGGCCGCCTGATCGCCGTGGACGGGAAAACCGGCGAGATCGCCTGGGCGGTGCCGCTCGGGGTCACCGACGACTTGCCAGAGGGCAAGCAGAACACCGGGCGCAACAACGGATCGGGCGGGCCGATCGTCACGGCCGGCGGGCTGGTGTTCGTCGGTGCTACCGACGACCGCCGGTTTCGCGCGTTCGACGCCAAGAGCGGCAAGGAGCTGTGGAGCGCGAAGCTGGCCCAGAACGCCGCCGCGGTGCCGATCACCTATCGCGGCGACGACGGGCGGCAATACGTCGCGGTCACCGCGGCCTCCTTCGGCGGCGGTGGCCGCGGTCCCGACGGCAAGCCGTTGAACAACGAAGCGCTGGTGGTGTTCGCGCTGCCCAAGGAGAACGGCAAATGAGGAAGACGATCATCATCGCGGCGCTGTTTGGCGCGAGCCTGGCGGTGCCGTGCGCCGCGCAGAATACCGTCACCACGCCGGAGGGCGCGGTGCTCAATGTCGACAGCGATCTTCCTTACAAGCCCGGTGAGCTGACGGCCGAGCAGCTCGCGGCCCCGACGCGGGGCCTGTTCGCACAGGATTCGATGAACGTGTTCCGCCGGTTCGATCCGGCGCAGACCGCGCAGATGGTCAAGTTCTACGTCGATGCGCTGGGTTTGCGTTCGCTCAACCCGATCCAGCTCACCGCCACTCAGCAGATGATCCTCACTGGCGTTGGCAGCGGCCAGATCAAGCTCGCCGGCGGACAGCAGCAGGGCACCCGCAAATACGATCTTTCGGGCGGCTACACGGGCGGTACCGGTATCCGCTTCTTCGAGCTGACTTACCCTGACCGGAACGTGGTGGCGCAGCGTTTCGCCGCCGCCGGCTTCGCCCAACCGCAGTTCGCGCAACGGCAGGACGGGTTGTGGCAGGCGGTGGTCAAGGACCCGGGCGGGTTCGACATCGTGATCAGGATAAAGCCGGGCGCCAAGGACCATTCGGACGATGGCGTCGGCGTTGGCATCGCCGTCTCAGACCTCGGCAGGAGCCGGGCGTTCTACCGCGAGTTCGTCGGGCTCGACGAGCTCGAGCCGGTCGATGCGTCGTCGCTGGGGATCAAACTCTATCCCTACCGCCACAAGGAAACGACGCTGCTGCTTTACGAGGCGAAGGGCCCGGGCGTCGATAACGGCAGCGCCGGCATCCAGTACGTGGTCAGCGACGCGCCGATGGTCGACGCCAAAGCCAGGTCGCGCGGCGGAATCGCAGTTGAGCAGCCGCTCAACAAGCTCACCGGCTTCGATCTCACCACCGTGTGGCTCAACGATCCCGACGGCGTGACCAACTATTTCGCGCAAGTCGGCCCGAACAGCCGCACCGCACGGGAAAAGGCGAAGTAGCCTACGGCGCCTTGCTGGTGACGATGTAGTCGGCCAGCGTGTCGATCTCCTGATCGGTCATCAGGCCGCCGAAGCTCGGCATTGCGCCCTGCCCGTCCGTGATCCGGCCGACCGCGAAGTCCTTGGTCAGCGCGGGATTGCCATCGAACGCCGGGCCTACATGCCCGCTCGCGCCGGCGTCCTTCAGCGCGTGGCACGAAGCACAGCCCCAATCCTCGAACAGCTGCTTGCCCTGGGCGTGATGCGCAGCGGCGTCCGGCGCGGAATCGGCCGCGAATGCCATTGGCGCGAACGGGGCCGCCAGCGCAGTAGCGGCAAGGACGGCCAGGCCCGGCATGCGGACGATTCGGGCGATATTCGAATTCATGCTCTTCAGACCCTCGCTATGGCTCGATTTAGGCGTTCGGCTATCGGGATGGTGCTGAACCGTCGATTTACCCCACACCGTGCGCCCGGCTCCTTAGTGCATTTTCGGACATTGTCATCAAGAGGAAGAAACGCGCCACGGCAGAAAAATGCCGGATTTTGTCAAATTCGCGGGTCAAAGCCCCTTGTTGTCGCGCGCCCATCTCGGCTAGGCTGGCCCCGAGGGCGGCAGCGAACGACCGCCGGTATCGGGCTGAAGCCCTGGGGCGGGAGTTTTGAAAGTGCACCATCCGCATCGCGGCATCTTCCCCGGGCCGAACCGGCTCGGTTTCGTTTCGCGTCTCGCGCTGGCGCTGGCTGCAGGGGTGCCGCTGGCGGCATGTGCAGCCACCGGCCCGGTCGCCTCGAGTGGCCCGGTCAAAGCGGAATTCGACTATGCGGGCTGGGACTCTTACGCGGGCGGCGCGGACTCGTCGCAGTACTCCTCGCTGGACCAGGTCAATACAGACAATGTCACCCAGCTCGAGCTGGCCTGGAGCTATCCGACCGGCGACGGGCCGCCGCCGTCGTTCAATCCGCTCAAGGTCGGCGACACGCTTTACCTGGTGAACGGCAACAAGCTCGTCGCGCTCGATCCCGCCACCGGGGTCGAGAAATGGAACCGCGCCTACGAGGGCCGTTCCATCGGCAGCCGGGGGATGAACTACTGGCAGAGTGCCGACGGTAGCGACCGCCGCCTGTTCTTCCTGATGGACGGCGTGCTGCGCGCGGTGAACGCCGCCGATGGTGCGCCGATTGCCAGCTTCGGTGACGGCGGCGGGGTCGATATTCGCACCGGCCTCGCGCCGGGCAAGATGCCCGAGCGTCCGCTCCAGACGAGCAATCCGGGCCGCATCTACAAGAACACCATCATCGTCTCGCTTCCGGCGGCGGCTTACGATTTCGCCTCCGCGCCCGCGGACATCCATGCCTACGATGTCGTCACCGGCAAGCTGAAGTGGGTGTTCCACACCGTGCCCGAGAAAGGCGAGTTCGGCTACGACACCTGGCCGGAGAAGGACCACGAGAAGTTCGGCGGGGTCCACAACTGGTCCGAACTCACGATCGATACCAACACCGGCATCGCCTACATCCCGACAGGCACCGCGCGCTACGATTTCTACGGCGGCAACCGCGAAGGCGACAACCTGTTCGCCAATTCTCTGGTCGCGCTCGATGCCGAGACGGGCAAGCGCATCTGGCACTTCCAGGTGCTGCACCACGATTTGTGGGATTGGGACATCCCCCAGTCGCCCAAGCTGCTGACGATCCACAAGGATGGCAAGGACATCCCGGTCGTTATCCAGGCGACCAAGTTCGGCTATATCTATGTGTTCGATCGCCGCACCGGGAAGCCGATCTGGCCGATCGAAGAAAAGCCGGTCCCCAAGTCCGACGTGCCGGGCGAGAAGCCCTCGCCAACACAGCCGGTGCCGACCTGGCCCGAGCCGTTCGCGCGGCAGGGCGTGTTCACCGAGGACATGATCAATCCCTACATTTCGGATGAGGACAAGGCCAAGCTGCGCGAGCTGCTCAAGACCGCGCGCAACGAAGGCCTGTACACGCCGCCGAGCCTGCAGGGCTCGATCTCTCTGCCGGGCCACAACGGCGGCGCCAACTGGGGCAGTTCGGCGGTCGATCCGCTGCACCGTCGCTATTTCGTCGTCTCCAAGCAGCTCCCCACGTTCGATAAGCTGATACTCGACAAGCGTCCGGAAGCGCAGGCGGCGATGCCCAACGGCGGCGGCGACGTGAAGCCGTACAAATCGAACGTCGATTTCATGCTGCAGTCGAACGGCCTTCCGGCGATCGAGCCGCCGTGGTCGCTGATCACCGCCTACGACATGGACACCGGCAAGAAGATCTGGTCGCTGCCGAACGGCGAAGTGACCAAGCTGGTCGAGCAAGGCGTTCGCGACACCGGCAGCACCGCCCCGCGCGGCGGCCCGGTGGCGACCGCCGGGGGCCTGGTGTTCGTCGGCACTTCGTCCGACCGCAAGTTCCGAGCGCGTGACGCGGCAACCGGCAAGGTCCTGTGGGAGTTTTCGCTTCCCGCGGCGAGCGAGGGCATTCCTGCTGTCTATGAGGCCGGCGGGCGGCAATACGTGGTCATCCCGGTCGGCGGCGACGGGTTGTTCGCGCCGAAGCTTGGCCAGACCGCGCCCGGGCCGAGCCAGTACATGGCCTTCGCGCTGCCTCAGAGCGCCAGATGAAGCGCGCGCTCGCCCTTGTTGGTGCCGTCATGGTGGTGCTCGGCGCGGTGCAGGCTCCTGCGCAGGACAGCCCGGACCTAACCGTGCTGCCTCCGCCCGCGAAGGACTATCAGCCCAAGAAGACCGAGTGGGGCGAGCCTGATTTTCGCGGGGGCTGGCCAATAGACAGCCTCAACGGCCGCACGCCGCTTGAGCGCGACGAGAAGTATGGTGACCGCCAGCTCCTGACCGACGCGGAGTTCGCCGAGCGCGAGAAGGCCGTCGATCAGCTGGCCAGGCGCTACGAGACGGAAGACGCCGAAAACAAGCTCGGCATCGGCCATTGGGCCGAAGTCGCGTCGGCCAATCGCCGCACCAGCTGGATTACCAGCCCGGCGAACGGCCGCCTCCCGGCATTCACCGCGGAGGGCAAGCGTCTCTCGGACGCGATGCGCTCGACCTGGCGGCAGGGGCAAACGTTCGACTGGACGAGCGATTTCGATAGCTGGGACCGTTGCATCACGCGCGGCCTGCCCGCTTCGATGTTCCCGTTCATGTATAACAACGGGATGCGCATCTTCCAGTCGCCGGGCCTCGTCGCCTTGCAGATGGAGATGGTCCACGAGACGCGGCTGATCCCGACCGACGGCCGGCCCGCGATCCCGACCCAGATCATGAACTGGCTCGGTGAGAGCCGTGGCCACTGGGAAGGGCCCAATGTGCTGGTGGTCGAAACCACCAACCTGCATCCCGGCCCTTCGGCGACCAACATCGGCACCACTGGTTCGCCGCCGCAGAACGACACGCCGGTGAGCGCGCAGGCGAAGATGATCGAGCGCTTCACCATGACGGGGCCGGATGCGATCAGTTACGAGATGACCTGGACCGATCCGACAGTGTTCACCGCGCCGTGGTCCGCCCGGCTCGATTGGCAGCGCGATGACGACTACGGCATATTCGAATACGCCTGCCATGAAGGCAACGTGCAGATCCGCAATTACATCACGGCCTCCAGAGCGCAGCGTGCGCAGGAAGCGGCCCAGGGAGGTGCAAAATGATTTCGCGTAAACTGATCCTTGGCGTGGCTGCGTCCGCGCTGGTGCTGCCTTCGATGGGCTCCGCGCAAGAAAAGGCAGCAGCGCCCGCGGCCCAGGCGCCCGCGCCTGCCGAGCTCAACAAGCTGCAACCGGTGCCCGACACCTACCAGCCCAAGAAGACCACCTGGGGCGATCCGAACTTCACCGGCAAGTGGCCGATCGACAGCATCGCCAGCCTGCCGTTCCAGCGGCCGAAGAACTACGGTGACCGCTTCTACCTGACCGAAGAGGAATACCAGGCGCGGCTCAAGCAGGCGGAAGGTTCCACCGAGCGGTACGACGCCGAAGACAAAAACAACACTATCGGCTTCGGTCACTGGGTGGAATCGGACGCCGCCGGCCGCGCCACCGCGCTGCTGGTCTCGCCCGCCGATGGGCAGCTTCCGGCGTTCACGCCCGAGGCGGAGAAGCTCTACAAGGCTGGCCGTTCGAGCTGGACGCCCGATACCAACTACGACTGGACCGACGACTTCGACACCTGGGACCGCTGCATCACCCGCGGCTTCCCGGCCTCGATGTTCCCGTTCCGCTACAACAATGGCATCGAGATCTTCCAGTCGCCGGGCCACGTCGTGATTAACCTCGAGATGATCCACGATTCGCGCGTCATCCCGGTGGTTCCCAAGGCCCAGTGGGCAGAACTTCAGAAGACCCGCTGGGATCCGAGCGTGCGCACCTGGATGGGCCAGTCGCTCGGCTACTGGGAGGACAAGAACACGCTCGTCGTCGAGACGACCAACATCAAGGCCGGCGACAGCGTGAGCACCGATACCGAAGCACGTGGCCCCTCGCCGCTAAACATGGCGACCATGGGCGTGCCGCCTAACAACACGATCCCCACCAGCGAGCAGGCCAAGGTGATCGAGCGGATTTCCATGACGGGGCCGGATTCGATCGTCTACGAGCTGACCTATAACGATCCGAAGGTGTTCACCGCGCCGTGGACCGCGCGGCTGGATTGGACCCGCAACTCGGACTACGGCTTCTTCGAGTACGCCTGCCACGAGGGCAACGTGCAGGTGCGCAACTACATCAACTCCTCGCGTGCCGCCCGCGGCCTGCCGACCAGCAAGGTCGGCGAGCACACCGAATAAGCCCCGCTCCGCCGCTTCGGCCTCGATGCCGGAGCGGCGGCGAGCCGTGGGTGAACAGATCGGGGAGAGGGATGTGAGGAAAGTCGGCGTTCGTGCGGTGGCAGTGATGCTGATGCTGGGCACGGCATCGGTGGCGCACGCCGAGCTCAATCAACCGGTCGTGACGCAGCAAGGCGCGGTCAGCGGAGTCCCGTCCGACCGGGCGGACGGCGTTACGGTGTTCAAAGGCATTCCGTTCGCCGCGGCGCCGGTCGGTGCGCTGCGCTTCCGCGAAGCCCAGCCTCCTGTCGCATGGCAGGGCGTGCGCGACGGCAGCAAGTGGGGCAATACCTGCATCCAGTCCCCCGCGCCAACCCGGCCGATCGGCGTAAACCAGGCGACGGACATGCCCGATTCGCCGGCGATGTCGGAAGACTGTCTCAACCTCAACGTGTGGACCCCGGCCAAGAGCGCGGGAGCCAGGCTGCCGGTAATGGTGTGGTTCTACGGCGGCGCCTATGCCGAGGGTGGCGGGAGCATGCCGTTCGCGAACGGCGCGCATCTCGCCAAGAAGGGCGTGATCGTCGTTTCGATGAACTATCGCGTCGGCGCGTTCGGCTTCCTGTCGCATCCCGAGCTGACGGCTGCCTCACCGCATCACGCCTCGGGTAACCAGGCGCTGTCAGACAGCATCGCGGCGCTCAAGTGGGTGCAGGCGAACATCGCCGCGTTCGGCGGCGACCCGGACAACGTAACCATCTTCGGCCAGTCGGCGGGCGCATGCATCTCGGCTGCGCTGGTCGGTTCCCCTGAGGCCGCGGGGCTGTTCGACAAGGCGATCTCGCAGAGCGGCGCGTGGGCCGGGCTCACGGCCGCGAAGATGGTCACGCGCGAAGCGGCCGAGCAGCAGACGCTTGCCGCGATGGAGAAGGCTGGCGTGAAAAGCCTCGCCGACCTGCAGGCGCTGCCGGTCGACCAGGTGGCCAAGCTCGGCCGTGCGCAAGGCATCATCGTCGACGGATGGATTGTGCCCGAGGATCAGTCGATCACGTTCGCGCAGGGCCGCCAGAACAAGGTTGACGTGCTGCTCGGCTCGAACGGCAACGAGGGCGGCAGCTTCGCCTTCGGCCCGCCGACGACGCTGGCGAGCTGGAAAGACGGCGCGCCGCAGCGTTGGGGCAGCCTCGCCGAGCAGGGCTTGGCGGCTTATCCGGCGGCGAGTGACGAGGAAGCCAAGGTCGCCGCGACCCGGCCGTTCACGGACGGCATTGCGTGGTTCATGCACCGCTATGCGGACGATCAGGCGAAAGCCGGCAAGGCGGCCTACCTGTACCAGTTCGTGCACAACCCGCCGGCCGCGCCCGGCAAGCCGAGCGGTGGGGCAACCCACGCCTCCGAGCTGGCGTACATGTTCGATAACCTCGATGCGCCTCGCGAAGTGCCGGACCCGAGCTCGCCAGAAATCGCGAGCAAGAGCCAGGCGGACATCAGGCTCGCGGACCAGATGGCGCGCTATTGGACCAACTTCGCCAAGACTGGCGATCCGAACGGCCCCGGCCTGCCTGCGTGGCCCGAAGCCAGTCAGCTCGAACGCAACCAGGCGTTCCTGCTCGCGGCGGGCGATAAGTCCCGCCCGGGCGACACGATGACGAAGGAGCAGGCCCGGCTCTATGACGCGCTGTTCCAGCGGGATGTGGCGCAGCCGCTTGGGCTCGCGGACGCCCCGGAGGTGAAGCCCGCCCGCAACTGACTGGTTCGGTCGAAATGAAAAAAGGGCCGCGGAATCCCGCGGCCCTTTTGCTTTGTCAGACGCGGCGCCCGCTCAATAGAAGATGCCGAGCGTGAACCCGATCGCGCGGCCGAAGAACACCACCAGCACCCAGAACACCAGTGACAACGCGCCCGAGATCTTGACCATCGCGGGCACCGACGCGTCACGGTCCCAATGCTCGACCGTCCGCCAGGTGACGAAGTGGAAGTACATCATGTTGAGGCCCGCGAGCGCGATCATCGACAGCTTCCACAGGAAGTACGGGTTGATCACGTAACTGCTTGCCTTGCTGACGAACAGCAGCAGGCCGGTGATCGCCGCGCAGACGAATGCGCCCCAGGTCCACGGCAAGGTGTCCTTGGCCGCCTTGGTGACCGCGAACTTGTTCGAGGTGAGACCGAGCATGCGCAAGTCGACGACGAAAATCGTCCCGAGCACGGTGACGAAGGAGATGACGTGCAGCGTCTCGAGCGTGGGGAAAGCCCAAGTCGATTCGGCGACGAACGTGCCGATGCTCGAGTATTCGAGCTGCTGCCAGATAGTCGTTGCTTCAGGGGACATCGATGATTCCTCTTACACCGGAGCGTAGGCGATCCAGCGACCGCACAGCATGATGACGCACCACAGGATGATGATGAAAATGGCAGCAGCCTTGTTGCCCGCACTGACCGTGCCGCCGCCCGCAAGGCGGCGCATCACGCGTCCGTGGAACCCCAGGCTGACGAAGATAGCAAATATGACGAGGGCCATCTTGATCCAGAAGATCGGATTGATCAGCTCGCGGATCGGCTCGCCGATGATCATGCCCAGTCCCGAGATCAGCAGCACCACCAACGCCCACCAGATCCAGCGGATATAGCGGCGCTCCGTCTCGGCGAAGGTGCGGTCCGTCCCGGCGAGATTGAATATCCGCAGGTTGACCATGATCACCGCGCCGAACGCAGCGCAGATCGACAGGATGTGGAACACTTGCAGGATCGGAATTGCCCAGAAGTGGGTGCCGATCCAGTTGCACAGCCATGTGTTCGAGATCCACAGCGACAGTTCGACAAGTGGCGTCGTGCGCAACCACTCGGTAAACTGATAGAGCAGGTCCATCATTGTAAGCTCGTCCTCTTCCTCTTCCCAACCGGCTTGACTGGCATCCAGCCCATGCCAGCCAAAGGGGCAATACAAGTTTCGTTACAACCGGCGTTACAGTCCTGCAGGGTAGGTCCGTTGGCAATGCCGCAGCCGGCGTTCAGGCTTCACTGGAGTGCGGAGTAAAGCGATCCGCACCGCGTGAAGGCAGCCAGATCGGGCCCCGCGCGCGGCGCGGCCACAACCTGACATCCGGGCAGCCGATCACCTATCAGAATTCCATCCCCGTTCCCTTGCCCGCCTTTGCGACGGGCATTGTCAAAGCTCCTAAGCCCCATTAGGACAGAGTCAACGATTGACGGCGCCGGATCGACCAGGCGCGACAGGGAGAGGGGTTCCGGATGCGTCTTGCTGCTCGCCTGCGACTGGCCGCCTGCCTCGCATGCGGAACTGCGCTGGCCCTCTCTGCACCTCAGACTCTTGCCCAGAGCGGCAAGGGCTCGCGAACCACGGCAGTGCCCGCGGGCGACTGGCGGACAATCAACCGCGACTCAGCCGCGACTCGCTATTCTCCCCTGGACGACATCAACCGTGGCAACGTGACCCAGTTGCAGCAAGCATGGAGCTATCCACTGCGCGCGTTCAGCAGCGGCACCCCGCTGGTGGTCGATGGCATAATGTACATGACCGCCGGGAACCGCATCGTCGCGCTCGATGCGGACAGCGGCGAGGAAGTGTGGGCTTACGAAGAGGCGCGCAAGGCCGAACAGGGCCCGGGCCTTGGCGGTAGCGGGTTCTCCAGCCGCGGGCTATCCTATTGGCCGGGCGCCGGTGCCGAGAAGCCGCGACTGCTGGCGATGGCCGGCAATCGCCTGGTCGAGCTCGACGCGGCGACCGGCGCCAAAGTCGCCTCGTTCGGCACCAACGGCGAGATCGATGTCGGCGTGGCCTATGGCGGGACGCCATCGATCTACAAGAACGTCGCGGTGATCGGCGCGGCGACACTTGAGAATCCGGTCGGCGTGCCCGGCAATCCGCGCGCCTACGATATCAAGACCGGTCAGTTGCTGTGGCAGTTCCAGACCGTCCCACAAGGCGGCGAGCAATACAGCGAAACCTGGGGCCATGGCTGGAAGGGCCGTTCGGGCGCGAACATGTGGGCGCCTTCGGCACCGATCGACATCGAGCGCGGGCTGATCTTCCTGCCGATCAGCGGTCCCGCCGCCAATTACTGGGGTGGCGACCGGCCGGGGACCAATCTCTATGCAAATTCGGTGGTGGCGGTCGACCTGGAGACCGGCAAACCGAAGTGGCACTTTCAGACCGTGCATCATGATCTTTGGGATTCGGACATTCCAAACGCCGGGGTACTGTTCGACGTCAAGGTCGACGGCAAGACCAAGCCGGTCATCGCGCATATCGGCAAGACCAGCTATTACTACGAGCTCGACCGCGCGACCGGTGAGCCGGTGTTTCCGGTTGATGAAGTGCAGGTGCCGAAGGGCGATGTCCCCGGCGAATACTATCACCCGACCCAGCCAATTCCGCGGATCACCCCGCCGCTCGCGCGGATGGGCATGACGTATGACGACATTGTCACTGCCGAAGACACCACGCCCGAGCATGCCGCGGCGTGCCGCAAGATGTGGGACGACGCAGGCGGCTACCTCAATTATGGGCCGTTCACACCCTTCTACCTGCACCGCAAGGGCGAGCCGCCGAAATCGACGATCCAGTTTCCGGGCGGCACCGGCGGGGTCAACTGGGGCGGCCTGGCGGTCGATCCGGAGAGCGGGACGGTGTTCGCCAATGTCCAGCAAACCTCGCTGGTCGGCTGGGTCGAGCGCAAGGAAACGACCGAAAGTTACAGCTTCGACGCCAATGACACCAACCAGCCGTACGACCGCGCGAGCGTCGACGGCAAGGGGCCGTTCTTCAGCTTTTCGGCGCCGATTTCCGGCAAGTACGATGCGCAGGGGAAGCCCGTCGGGGAGCAGGCGCCCTGCTACCGCCCGCCATGGGGCCAGCTGACGGCGGTCGACGCCAGGACGGGCAAGGTCAAATGGCGGGTCCCTCTCGGGCTGGTCGAGGAACTGCCGGAAGGCAAGCGCCTGGTCGGCAACTCGGGCAACGCGGGGCCGACGGTGACCGCCGGCGGGCTGGTGTTCGTGGGTGCGACCAACGACAAGCGTTTCCGGGCATTCGATTCCGATACCGGACGGCAATTGTGGGAGGCGACGTTGGCGAACAACGCCAACGCCAACCCGCTGACCTATCGCGGGCGCAGCGGCAAGCAGTACGTGGCGATCAACGCTGGTGGCGCGATTGTCGCCTTCTCGCTACGCTGAAACTGGTTTTGACGAGAGGATGGATTGGGCATGAATATTCTGACGAAGCTCGCGGCTGCAGCGGCGCTGACCCTTGTCGCGACCGCTCCGGTGATGGCGCAGGATGCACCGGCGCAACCGGCGAAGATCGGGGGCCACCCGAACCTCAACGGCATCTGGCAGGCAATGAACACCGCCTTCTGGGACCTTGAGCCCCACTCGGCGCAGACTGCTCCGGTGGCGGAGCGTGAGCTCGGAGCGATCGGCGCGATTCCCGCGGGCGTCGGCGTGGTCCAGGGAGGGCAGATCCCCTACCTTCCGGAAGCCAAGGCCCAGCGCGACAAGAACCGCGCCAACGCCATCAAGCAGGATCCCGAAGCCGCCTGTTACCTGCCCGGTATCCCGCGCGCGACGTACATGAATTACCCGTTCCAGATCATCCAGGGCGATAACGACGACATCCTGGTCGCTTACGAGTACGCCTCGGCCAACCGCGTGATCTACATGCGCGACACCGAGATTCCGCCGATCGATACCTGGATGGGCACGTCCTACGGCAAATGGGAAGGCGACACGCTG
Organism: uncultured Sphingomonadaceae bacterium; assembly: GCA_964401045.1. GTDB lineage: Bacteria > Pseudomonadota > Alphaproteobacteria > Sphingomonadales > Sphingomonadaceae > CAYNXB01. Next base: position 22,310 of record CAYNXB010000013.1, read on the forward strand.
GTGGTGACCACGCTGGCCCAGAACGGTTCGACGTGGATGGATCGCGCCGGCAACTACCTGACCAACACCAGCACGGTGGTCGAGCGGTTTACGCCAAAGGGCGCCAACCATCTCGAGTACGAGGCGACGATCAGCGATCCGATGCTCTATTCGAAGCCGTGGACGATCAAGATGCCGCTCTACCGCCACGTCGAGGACAACGCCCAGCTGCTCGAGTTCAAGTGCGTCCCCTTCTCGGAAGTGCACCTCTACGGCGACTTGCTGGAAGTTGAACAAAAAACAAAGTGATTGGTTCAGGTTCGGCAACGTATATAGGGCCGGACATAGTCAAGGAGTGAGGTAGGTCATGTTCATGAAACCCTGGCGCGCGGCGCTGATCGGTGCGGTGCTCGCCACCACCGGTGCGGGCGCAGCCATCGCCCACCACTCGTTCGCCGCCGAGTTCGATCGCAACAAGCCGATCAAGCTCGAAGGCAGCGTGGTGAAGTTCGAGTGGGTCAATCCTCACTCATGGATCCACATCAAGACGCCGGATGGCAAGGTCTGGCGCGTCGAGGGCGGTGCGCCCAGCGCGCTGCTGCGTCGCGGCTGGAACAGAAACTCGCTGCCCGCAGGCACCAAGATTATCGTGCAGGCATTCCAGGCGCGCGACGGGGATACCCGCGCCAGCGCCGCGGAAATCAGCTTCCCCGACGGGCGCCAGCTGTCACTCGGCAACCCGACCACCGAAGCGGTGGCGGCTGCGGCGAAGCGCGCCAAGGGCAACTGATCGGCCGACACTTCGCGGGAGCGTTTCCGGCGCTTCCGCAACGACAACGAAGACGCCCCCGAAAGCCGTTCGCGCTTTCGGGGCGTTTTTCGTTTGCCGGGGAGCATTCGCCCGCGTCATGGGTTGATCTTCCGCACGGGAGAACAACTACTTGACCTATCAGCAGGCCCTGGCGGTCGCCGTTCTCGTGGGAACGATGGCGCTCTTCGTCTGGGGCCGTTGGCGCTACGATATGGTGGCCGTAGCGGGCCTCCTTGCTGGCCTCCTCATCGGCGTGATCAAGCCGGAGGATGCGTTCGCCGGCTTCTCGAACGACATCGTGATCATCGTCGGCAGCGCGCTGGTAGTGAGCGCGGCAGTTGCGCGCTCGGGCGTGATAGAGCGCGCGGTCCATGCCGTCTCGCCGTGGCTGACCAGCTTTCGCGCGCAACTGCTCGTGCTCATAGCGGCAGTCGCGCTGATGAGCGCGTTCGTGAAGAACATCGGCGCGCTGGCGATCATGATGCCGATCGCGTTTCAGATGGCGCGCAAGTCCGGTGCGTCGATCTCGCGTTATCTCATGCCGATGTCGTTCGCCTCGCTGCTCGGAGGGCTGATTACGCTGGTGGGCACCTCGCCGAACATCATCGTTTCGGGCATCCGAGATGATTTGACCGGCAAGCCGTTTGCGATGTTCGACTACGCGCCGGTTGGCCTTACGTTGACGGCCGCAGGGCTGGTGTTCCTCGCGTTCGGCTACCGCCTGCTGCCGGAAGGGCAGAAGCCGGCCGTGGCGATGGGTGAGGCGCTCGATGTCCACGCTTATGTAACCGAGGCACGCGTGCCTCCCGACTCGTCGGCCGAGGGCAAGAACGTCGCCGAACTACTTGCCGGAGATTCCGAGGAAGTGAAAGTCGTCGGCCTCGTGCGCGAAGGCGAGGAGCGCGATGGCGCGGCCGCTTGCGATGCGGTGTTGCGGGCGGGTGACATCGTCCTGCTCGAAGGCCCCCCGGCCGCGCTCGAACGGATCATCGCGGGCGCGGCGCTCGAGCTCGAAGGGCAACATCGCCTGTTCGATGATTCCGCCCCGGCCGACGAAGTCGGCGTGATCGAGGCGGTCATCGGTACCGATTCGATGCTCATCGGCGAAGCGGCCGGGCGGATCGAGCTGCACCGGCTGTTCGATATCAACCTGCTTGCGGTCGGCCGCAGTGGCGAGCGTTTCGTCGAGCGGCTGCGCGACATCCGCCTGCGCGCCGGCGATATCATCGTGTTGCAGGGCGTTCTGTCGCAGTTCCCGCTGCGGCTGCAGCAACTCGGCCTGCTGCCGCTGGCCGAGCGGCAGGTGCGGCTCGGCCTGAGCCGCTCCGTCCTTCCGCTGGCGATCCTGCTTGCGGCGATGACGCTGACCGCACTCGATTTCGTTTCGGTCGAGGTGGCATTCTTTGGCGCCGCGGCGATAACGGTGATGATCGGCGCGTTGCCGCTGCGCGAAGCCTATGGCGCGATCGAATGGCCGATCCTGATCATGCTCGCGGCCCTGATTCCGGTCAGCGGGGCGCTCGAATCGACTGGCGCAACCAAGCTGCTGGCGGGGCAAATGTCGAACTGGGCCGTCGGCCTGCCGCCAATGGGGGCGCTGGCGCTGATCATGGTCGTGGCAATGGCGGTCACCCCATTTCTCAACAACGCCGCGACCGTGCTGGTGATGGCGCCGATCGCTGCATTTTTCGCGACCGATCTCGGCTACCGGCCCGAGGCGTTCCTGATGGCGGTCGCGGTCGGCGCCGGGTGCGATTTCCTCACCCCGATAGGGCACCAGTGCAACACGCTGGTGATGGGCCCGGGCGGCTATCGTTTTGGAGACTATTGGCACCTCGGCCTGCCGCTGTCGCTGCTGGTGGTGGCGCTCGGCGTGCCGATGATCGCGCTCGTGTGGCCGATCTAGATCAGGGCACCACGAAGCGCACGCCGCCGTAAACCGCGCGGCCGGGCGTGGCGTAGCCGATGTTCTGCGCGTAATCCTCGTCGAGGGCATTCTCGATCCGGCCAAACACTTCCATGCGGCCGGTCACGCGATAGGCCGCCGCGATCCGGACGATCGTGAATGCTTCGAGTGGCGACTTTTCCGCCACGAAGCCGTTGTTGAAGTAGTCGCGGAAGTCGGTGTCGAGCATCCGCCCGTTGTAGATCAGCCCGACGCTGACGGTGGCGCGGTTCTGAGGCCCGAACTGGCCGGTCACATCGGCGCTGGCTTGATGTTTCGGCCGCCGCACTTCGGGCGTGCCATCGGGATCGTCCGCATTGGTGTAGGTGTAGCTGCCGCCGAAGCTGATCGAGCCGAGGCTGAACCGCGCGATGACTTCGATGCCTTCACGGTGGCTTTCGCCGATGTCGTTCTCGACCGACGGGTAGATGCTGATGATCTCGTTCTCGAGCCTCGAGTTGAAGTAGGTGACGTCGGCCAGCGCCCTGTCGCCGAAGAATCGCTGCTCGATCCCGACGTCGAAGCCCTTGGCCTTTTCCGGGACCAGGTCCGGGTTGCCGACGAAGTCGCCCGGCACGAAGCCGAATTGCTCGAAGAACGTCGGGCTGGTCACGCCGGTGCCGTAGCTCGCGTGGATGCGCGTGGCGCTGCCGGCAACGAATGCGCCGGCGAGGCTGAATGTGGTGGCATCCGCGAACGCGTCGTTGTCGTCGTGGCGCACCGCGGCGCGCAGGAACACCCTGCCGAACAGGTCGAGGCGATATTCGGCGCCGAACCCGAGCATCTCGCGCTCGAGCCGCGGTTCCTGGGAGGGATCGGTGGGGAAGGTGTTGCGGTAGCTTTCTTCCTCGCGCTCGACGAAGGCGGTGAGCGTATGGGTCGCAACCCCGGCGTCGAAGCCGTAGCTGCTGTGCGCCGCGAGCTTGAGCCGGTCACTCTTGTCGCCGTAAGTGTCGGCCCCCCCCGCGCCGCCGATGCTCTCGCCCTTGTGGAAGGTGACAGAGGCCGCGGTCTGCCAGCGTTCGACCGGGGCCACTGTAGCCGCGAGCCCGCCCGACCAATCAGCAGTGTTAACATAGCTGTCGTCGTCGATCGCCAGGCCCTGGTCCGGGCCGCCGGAGAAGTCGAACCCATCGAGGTCGCTGTGCCGGTCGACGTAGCGCAGCGAAGCGTCGATCCGCGCGATCGAGCCGATTGCCGCGCCGCCTTTCAGGTATCCGGTGAAGTTGCGGTCGCCATCGGGCTCGGCGCCGATCGCGGCTGTGCTGATACCGTCGGCCTCGCGGTAGTTGGCGCTTGCGGTGAGGAACGTCTCGCGGCCGCCCGCGGTGGCGGCTGCGCGGCCGAACCTGGTGCCGAAGCTGCCGTATTCGGCCGCCGCGTCGAATGCCGGCCCGTCGCCGCCCTTGGTGATCACGTTGATCACGCCGGCGAGTGCGTTCGAGCCGTAGAGCCCGCTCTGGGGGCCGCGCAGCACCTCGATCCGATCGATGTTGTTGGCGAGCAACGAGGAGAAATCGAGCTCGCCCGAGCTTTCGGTCATCACCTCGATGCCGTCGATCAGCACCAGCACGTGGTTGGCTTCGGCGCCCCGGATGCGGATCTGGGCCGGCCCGCCGAAAGCGCCGGTCTGGTTGACCGCGACGCCCGGTACTTCGCGCAGGACGTCGAGCAGGTAGGCCTGCTGCTGCGCTTCGATCGCCTTGCCTTCGATCACGGTCAGCGAGTTACCGACCTTCTCACGCTCTACCGGGATGGCCGCGCCGGTCACGACGATGGATGGTTCTTCGGCGAAAGCCGCCGTCGAGCTGCACAGGATCAGCAGAGGAAGGGTTGCCCGCATGTTTGGGCGCGGTAGCCGCGCCAACTCGGGCCGCAAGCGAATACGGTTATGTAACGGCCCCGATGCGTCGCGGGCGCGTCGGCAGAGTTAACGCCTTATCTGGTCAGGCGGTATCCGACGCCCGGCTCGTTGCGGATAAACGAAGGTGCGCTGGCGTCCCCTTCGAGCTTCCTGCGCACGCCGCGCGCGGCGACCCGTAAATACTCGACATCCTTTTCATGTCCCGCACCCCATACGCTGTGAAGCAGCTGCGCGTGTGTGATCACGCGGCCGGGATGCTTGGCGAGCTCGGCGAGGAAGCCGAACTCCTTCGGTGTCAGATGCACCTCTTCGCCCGCGCGGCGGACCAGCCGCGTGGCAAGGTCGATCTCGATCTCGCCGACGGTGACGACCGGTGTTTCAGAGCCTGATGCGAGCCGGTGGCGCAACGCCGTGCGGACGCGGGCGAGCACTTCGTCTGTGTCGAATGGCTTGGTGACGTAATCGTCCGAGCCGAGATCGAGTGCGGCGACTTTCTCCGCCGTCTCGTCGCGAGCCGAGACGACGATGACCGCCGCGCCCGCGGCCTTGATAGGCTGCACCAACTCGAGCCCATCCCGGTCGGGCAGGCCGAGGTCGAGCAGCACCAGCTCGGGCTTGTCGATCTGCAGCGCCGTCAGCGCTTCGCGCGCCGAACCTGCCTCGATCACGCGATACCCGGCTCGCGAGAGTGCGGCGCCGATCAGGCGGCGGATGGCAGGCTCGTCATCGACAATCAGCAGTTTCGCGCCGCCGCTCATTCCTCCGGTCTCGCCTTGATCAGTCTTGTCTCGGGAAACCGGAGCACGAAGCTCGCGCCCTCGCGGTCGGTGCGGTTTGCGGCCTCTACCGTCACGCCCATGGCTTCGGCGAACCCTTTCACGATCGCGAGGCCCAGACCCGTGCCTCCGCTGCGGTCGGATCCCTCGATGCGCGTGAAAGTCTCGAAGATTCGTTGCTCCTCGCCAGGACGAAGGCCGGGCCCCTCGTCGAGTACGCGCAATTCGATGCCGCCAGAGATACGCCGCGCCTCGACCGCGATCGGCGTGCCTTCGCCGCCATGCTTCACCGCATTGTCGAGCAGGTTGATCAGGCAATGATGGAACAGCTTGGGATCGACCGTCACGAACGGCAAGTCGGCGGGGATGTCCAGCCGGACGCGCTTCGTGTCGAGCGTGCGCCGAAGATCGTGGATCGCCGCGGCGACCGCGTCGGTCAGGTCGACCGGCTCGAGCGACTGGTTGAGCGCGCCCGTCTCGATCCGCACCATGTCGAGCAAATTGGCGACGAAGCGGTTGAGCCGCTCGGCCTCGGCGCGCGCTTCACGCAGCTGCCGGGCCTGTTCGTCTGACTCAGGCTGCATTTCCGAGAGCACGCCGACGATCGTCGTCAGTGGGGTCCGCAAATCGTGGCTGACCGATGAGAGAAGCGCCGCCCGTAGCCGGTCGCGCTCCTTGAGTTGCGTGACGGTCGCCATCTCGGTTTCGAGTGCGACCCGCTCAAATGCCAGCGCCGCCTGGTCGAGCAGGCTGAGCAGGAGCGGAAGCTGGTCGGAGCGGATCGGGGTGCCCGCGTCCTCTCGCGACAAGCCGAACACGGCGAGCACGGCGCCGCCGGCGGCGAGCGGGTGGAACTGCCAGTCCGATGCGGTCAGCGTGTCCGTCCCGCTGCCGGACGGCCGGTTGTTGTCCAACGTCCAGCGCGACGCGGCTTCGTCGATGCCCCCCAGCCCCGGAGAAGGCGGAACCGCGGCGGCGAGTTCGAGCTGGCCGTCGCGGGGCAGCAGCATCAAGGCGTTGACGTCGAGCAGGCGCCCGATCTCGCCGCATAGCAGTTGCGCGAGCTCGTCCGGCTTGCTCAAGGCGGTGAGTTGTCGTGCGAAGCCGGCCAGGGAGCTGTTCTGCGCCGCGCTTCGCTGGGCGAGCAGCGCCTGATCGCGCACGCGCGAGGCGAGCTGGCTGCTCGCGATCGCGACCCCCAGGAGGACCAGTACGGTCAGGATGTTCTGCGGGTCCTGGATCGTGAACGCGCGGGTCGGCGGGATGAAGAAGAAGTTGTAGGCAAGCGAGGCGACAAGGCTTGTCACGATGCCGACACGCATGCCGTACCGCGACGCCGCGACCATCACCGGCAGCAGGAACAGCAGCCCTGCGTTGGCGATGTTGCCGGCCTCCGACAGCGCTTCGCCGAGCGCTGCGACCGCCGCCACGAGCGCGAGCGCAATCAGATAGTGTCGCGGCTTGCCCCAGACGCCGGGCTTGCGGCTTTTCGGATCAGCCTGCGGCGCCTCGCCGCTCATCGGCAGGACGTGCACCGCGGTGCCCGGTATCTCGCGCACCAGCCGATCGACCACCGAGCCGTGACGCAGCTCGAACCAGCGCGAGCGGGTGGATTTACCGACGATCAACTGGGTCGCGCGTGCCTCGGCGGCGAACCGGGTGAGACCTTCGAACACCGATGTCGCCGGGATCGTCGCTACTTGCGCGCCGAGCTGGCTGGCGAGATGCATCGTTGCCGCGAGCCGCGCATTCTGTGCGTCGCTGAACTGGCTGGAGCGCGGGGTCGCGATATGGACGGCAGTCCAAGGGCCGCGCAGCGCGTCGGCCATGCGCTTGGCCGCGCGCACCAGTTCGTCCGCACCTGGCAGCTCGCTGACCGCGACGACGATCCGCTCGCCCGCCGCCCAGTTGCCGGCCATCGCGTGGGCGCGCAGGTATTCGACCATCTCGGCATCGACGGCCTGTGCTGCGCGCCGCAGGGCGAGCTCCCGCAGCGCGGTTAGGTTGGACTTGGAGAAATAGTTGCCGAGCGCCCGGCTGGCTTCGTCGGGAACGTAGACTTTCCCTTGCTTGAGCCGCTCGATCAGCTCGTCGGGCGGAATGTCGACCACCTCGATGTCGGCGTTCTCGATCACGCGGTCGGGCAGGGTCTCGCGCACGCGCACCTTGGTGAACGAGGCCACGACATCGTTGACGCTTTCGAGATGCTGGACGTTAACGGTCGAATAGACGTCGATCCCGGCGGCAAGAAGTTCCTCTACGTCCTGATAGCGCTTGTCGTGACGGCTGCCCGGCGCGTTGGTGTGGGCAAGTTCGTCGACCAGAACCAGCCGCGGGTGGCGGGCGAGCACCGCATCGATGTCCATCTCGGGCAGGGTGCGCCCTTGGTATTCGATTTGCCGGCGCGGGACGATCTCGAGCCCATGGACCAGCGCTTCGGTCTCTGCACGGCCGTGGGTTTCGATCACTCCGATGACCACGTCGTCGCCAGCGCGCTGCCGGGCAGCGGCGTCGGACAACATCTCGTAAGTCTTGCCCACCCCTGGGGCGGCGCCGAGGAACACCTTCAAACGGCCGAGGCCCTCCTGCGCAGCTTGGCGCAAGAGGGCCACGGGATTCGGGCGCGCGTCGGTTTGCGAGGTCACGGGGCGCTATTAGCGCCTTCGCCCGCCAATGTATCCAGCGCGCGGTTGAGCAGCAGAACGTTGACCCGCGGCTCGCCAAGGAAGCCGAGCAGTGGTTGCTCGACATGGTTCGTCACGAGCCTGCGAACCGCTGTCGGAGGCAGATTGCGCGCCATCGCAACTCGTTTGACCTGGAAGAAGGCCGCTTCGGGGCTGATATGGGGATCGAGCCCCGATGCAGAGGCGGTCACCAGGTCAGGTGGGACAGCGATACCCGGTGCGCTCTGGAGCGCCGCGACGTCCGCCTGCACGCGGTCATGCAGGGCCCGGCTAGTCGGGCCGAGGTTGGAGCCGTAGCTGTTGTCCGCCTCGTAGCCCTTGCCGGCGGCGGAGGGACGGGGATGAAAGTAGCCCTCGCCGTCGAACCGCTGCGCGATCAGTTCGGAACCGATCACTTTGCCGTTCTCGCGGATCAGGCTGCCGTTCGCCTGATGGGGAAACAACAATTGCCCGACGCCGGCGATCGCCGCCGGATAGGCGAGGCCGAGCAGTGCGGCGAACAGCACGGTCAGGACCAGCGCGGGACGGATGGCGGAAGTAAGATCCTTGAGCATGACAGATGCCCTCAAACGAGGTGGAGGCCGCCGACCACGAGGTCGATCGCCTTGATGCCGATGAACGGGGCGATGAGACCGCCGAGACCGTAGACCGCGAGATTCCGCGCCAGCAGCGGCCCGGCGCCGATCGCGCGGTATTTCACGCCCTTGAGCGCCAGCGGCACCAGCGCCGGGATGATCAGCGCGTTGAAGATGATCGCCGACAGCACCGCGCTGCCCGGGCTGTCGAGATTCATCACGTTGAGCACGCCGAGGCCCGGATAAAGCACGACGAAGATCGCCGGGATGATCGCGAAATACTTCGCCACGTCGTTCGCCACCGAGAACGTCGTCAGCGCGCCGCGCGTCATCAGCAGCTGCTTGCCGAGCCCGACGATCTCGATCAGCTTGGTCGGATCGCTGTCGAGGTCGACCATGTTTCCGGCCTCGCGCGCCGCCTGCGTGCCGGTGTTCATCGCCACGCCCACATCGGCCTGCGCAAGCGCCGGCGCGTCGTTGGTGCCATCACCGCACATCGCCACCAGCCGGCCGCCCTGCTGCTCCTTGCGGATCAGCTCCAGCTTGTCTTCGGGCGTCGCCTCGGCGAGGAAATCGTCGACCCCCGCCTCGGCGGCGATCGAAGCGGCGGTGAGGGGGTTGTCGCCGGTGATCATCACCGTGCGGATGCCCATCCGGCGCAATTCTGCGAAGCGTTCGCGCACCCCGGCCTTGACCACGTCCTTGAGCGCGACCGCGCCGAGCAGGCGTCCACCGGCCACGACTGCGAGCGGCGTCATGCCGAGGCGGGCGATGTCGTCGGTCATCTTGCGCAGCTCGGTCGCCTGCGCGGTTTCGGCCGTACCGGGGTAGGCCTTGAGCACGGAGTCGACCGCGCCCTTCTGGATGGTCCCGCTGTCGATGCGCACGCCCGAGATGCGCGTCTGGGCGGTGAACGGGATCACTTCCGCGTCCTTGGGCAGCGCGTCGTGTGCCACGTCGAAACGCTCGCGCGCCAGCGTCACGATCGAGCGGCCCTCAGGGGTCTCGTCCGCGAGGCTGGCAAGAAGAGCCGCTTCGGCGAGGTCGCTCACGCGAACGCCGGAGAGCGGCCGGAACTCGCTCGCCTGGCGATCGCCGATGGTGATCGTGCCGGTCTTGTCGAGCAGCAGGGTATCGACGTCGCCCGCCGCCTCGACCGCGCGTCCGGACTTGGCGAGCACGTTGAAGCGCACCAGCCGGTCCATGCCCGCAATGCCGATTGCCGAGAGCAGCGCGGCAATGGTGGTCGGGATCAGCGTGATCAGCAGCGCCGCCAGCAGCGCGATCGGAATGCTGCCGTTGGCATACGAAGCGAAGCCCGGGATCGTCGCGACCGCGATCAGGAAGATGATCGTCAGCCCGACGAGCAACACCGTGAGCGCGATCTCGTTCGGCGTCTTTTGCCGCTCGGCGCCTTCGACCAGCGCGATCATGCGGTCGAGGAAGCCCTGACCGGGCCTCTGCGTGACGCGCACGACGATCCGGTCGGAGATCACGCGCGTGCCCGCCGTGACCGCCGAACGGTCACCCCCGGCTTCGCGAATTACCGGCGCGCTTTCGCCGGTGATCGCCGCTTCGTTGACCGAGGCGACGCCTTCGATCACCTCGCCGTCGGCGGGGATCAGGTCGCCAGTCTCGACGATCACCTGGTCGCCGCGCTTCAATTGCGAGGCCGGGACGGCCTTGCCGTTGGGCAGCCTTGCGGTCAGTTCGGCCTTGGCTGCCCGGAGCGAGGCGGCCTGTGCCCGGCCTCGTCCTTCGGCGAGCGCCTCGGCGAAGGTGCCGAAAAGCACGGTCAGCCACAGCCACACGATCAGCTGGATCTGGAAGCCGAAGGCCAGCTCACCATCGCCAATTGCCAGCAGCACGGTGAGCAGCAGCGCCACCACCGCGGTGGTGAACAGCACCGGATTGCGGATCAGCTTCTTCGGATTGAGCTTCTTGAACGCGTCACCGATCGCCGGACCGATGAGCTGCGCGGAGAAGACGGAGGATGCAGCGGTCATGGCGAAATCCTCAGAAGGTCTGGCCGCTGATCATCGCGAGATGATCGGCGACCGGTCCGAGTGCGAGGCCGGGGAGGAAAGTGAGGCCGCCGACGATCAGGATAATCCCGACGAGGAGGCCCACCCACAGCGCGCCGGTGGTGGGGAACGAGCCGGCGGTTTCGGGGGTGTATTTCTTGGCAGCGAGGCCGCCGGCGATCGCCAGCACCGGCACGATCACGAAGAACCGGCCGATCCACATCGCGGCGCCGAGCAAGCCGTCGTAGAACGGCGTGGCAGCGGTCAGGCCGGCGAACGCCGAGCCGTTGTTCGCGGTGGCGGAGGTGAACGCGTAGAGGATTTCCGAGAAGCCGTGCGGGCCGGCGTTGAGCGGGCCCTTGAGGCCATCGGGCAGCACCGAGGCCAGCGACGTGAGGCCGAGAATGCTGAGCGGCAGCACCGCGATCGCCAGAACCGCCAGCTTTACCTCCCTGGCCTCGATCTTTTTGCCGACGTATTCGGGCGTGCGCCCGACCATCAGCCCGGCGACGAACACTGCGAGCAACGCGAACAGCAGGAAGCCGTAAATCCCTGCGCCCACGCCGCCGACGATGACCTCCCCCAATTGCATGTTGAACATCGGGATCATCCCGCCGAGAGCGGTGAAGCTGTCATGCATCGCGTTGACCGCGCCGCACGACGCCACGGTGGTCACCACCGCGAACAGCGAAGAGGCGGCGATGCCGAAGCGAACTTCCTTGCCTTCCATATTGCCGCCGGGAACGCCGAGCTGGTGGAGGATCGGGTTGCCCGCTGCTTCCTGCCAGTAGACGATGGTCACGCCGGCAAGGAACAGCACCATCATCGCCGCCAGGATCGCCCAGCCCTGACGAGTGTTGCCCACCGCCTTGCCGAAGCACCAGGTCAGGCCGACCCCGAGCGTGAGGATCAACAGCATCTCGAGCAGGTTGGTGAACGCGGTGGGGTTCTCGAACGGGTGCGCCGAATTGGCGTTGAAGAAGCCCCCGCCGTTGGTGCCGAGCATCTTGATCGCTTCCTGGCTGGCGACGGGGCCCATCACGATGGTCTGCCGGGCGCCTTCCATCGTGGTCGCATCGACCGACGAGACAAACGTCTGCGGCACCCCGCTGGCGATGAACGCGATCGCGCAGACGGCGCAGACCGGCAGCAGCACGTAGAGCGTGACGCGGGTGAGGTCGGCCCAGAAATTACCGATATTCCGCGCTTCGCGCCGGGCGAAGCCGCGAAATAGCGCGAACGCGATCGCGATGCCGGTCGCGGCGGAGAGAAAGTTATGGATCGCCAGGCCCAGCATCTGGCTCAGGATCGACAGCGTCTCACCCGAATAGCTTTGCCAGTTGGTATTGGTGGTGAAGCTGATCGCGGCGTTGAACGCGAGGTCCGGTGACTGGCCGGGGAGCCCGCGCGGATTCAGCGGCAGATACCACTGCAAGCGCAGGATCGCGTAAGTGAACAGCAGGGTCACGACCTGGAACAGCAGCATGTGCACAGCGTAACGGCGCCAGCTCATCTCTGCGTTGGGGTCGATCCCGGCGAGCTTGTAGAAGCCGCTCTCGACCGGCCCGAGCACCCGGTGCAGCGGGGTGCGCCGCCCCTCGTAAAGCGCGAACAGCCACATGCCCACCGGCTTGGTGAGCGCGATCAGGATCGCAGTGAAGGCGAGAAGCAGCGCCCAGCCCTGGATGGTCATGACGGCGGCCCTTTCAGAACCGCTCGGGCCGCACGAGAGCGGCTACGAGGTAGACGAGCAGGCCGAGCGCGGTCAGGCCGGCGAGAATGTGTTCGATGCTCATGCCGCGAGCCTCAGGCTCTCTCGCACAGGCGCAGATAGGCGAATGTCAGCAGCGTGAGCCCGGCGATTATCGCCAGCCACATGAGGTCGGGCATGGGGTATTCCTCCGGATGGTGGGGAAGGGGTGGGGACGCGGCCGGGAATGGGCACCTGCGTGAACAAGCCCTGCCCGACGAGGAGGAGCGCGCCGCCGAAGCACCCGCCGACAACCGCCGCGAGCGCCGCTCCCAGTTCGCGCAAGCTGACGGGGTGGGGCGGCGGCGTGTGGACGGAGCGGTAAAGCCATGCGGTCGCCGCGACGCACAGCGCCAGCCATGTGAGGCCGGACGCCCGCAGCGCCGCTTCCGCTGCCCAACAGCGTTTGCCACTTCCGAGGCGGCGTAGAAGGGAGTTCACGACACGGCACTCCGTTGTCTGGAGGCTCAACTAGTGTGTCAGGCGATTAAGCTTCCACGGGGAATTGGGGTGCAGGGCATAAGGAAAGCGTAAAGGCGTCGCCGCTCGCGCACAGGGAATGTCCGAAGCTCGTCGCCGTCAACGAAAGCCTCCGCTCGAAAAGGCGATGCAGGCTATCGGGAACCCCGATTTGGCGCGGGCCGCGCCGAGGTGCGGACGAGGCTGGAGAGGGTGATCCGCAGCCTCACACAACCTCCTCGGGCGAGCGCGCACCCCCTTGAATATCTATTAGCTAAATCTAATTTAGGGGATACTAATGGAGTACGGTGTGGACAAGGTTGGAATTCCCGTCGCTGAGTTCGAGCGCGAGGCCGGCGAGGCCGCCCGTCTTCTCAAGGCCATGGCGAACGAACGCAGGCTGCTCGTGCTGTGTCACCTGGCCGTGGCAGGCGAAATCTCGGTTGGCGAACTGACGGATCGGGTAGGCCTCAGCCAGTCCGCGCTTTCACAGCATCTCGCCAGGCTACGCGCGGAACGTCTCGTCGCCACGCGCAAGTCCGCCCAATCCGTCTTCTACCGGGTGTGCGATCCCAAGGCGCAGCAGGTGCTCGCGCTGCTGCATGATCTCTTCTGTCCCGAGCTTGGGCGGGAGAGCTCTTCCCAATCCCACAGGATATGACGATGAACACCGATCTCAATCTTTCCCGCGCGAACGACCAGGTGCGAACTGTGCTGCGCGGCGACATGCGCGCACCGCACATAAAGGCGTTCTTCGACGAGCCGACCTTCACCGCGACCTACGTCGTGCATGACCCGCTGACGAAGCGCGCAGCGATCATCGACAGCGTGCTCGACTTCGACCAGCCCTCAGGCAGGATCGCGTTCGACTCTGCCGACGCGGTGATCGGCCACGTCGAACAGGAGGGCCTGAACGTCGACTGGCTGCTGGAGACCCATGCGCATGCGGATCACCTGTCTGCCGCGCTGTACCTCCGGGAGAAGCTCGGCGGGCAGCTGGCAATCGGCGCCGAGATCGTCACCGTGCAGAACGTCTTCGGCAAGATCTTCAACGAAGGCACGGGGTTCGCACGGGATGGTTCGCAGTTCGATGTGCTGCTGAACGATGGCGACACGCTGATGATCGGCGAGATTCCACTGATCGCGCTCCATGTCCCCGGCCATACGCCAGCCGACATGGCCTACGTGTTCGGGGACGCGGTGTTCACGGGGGATACCATGTTCATGCCTGACTACGGCTCGGCCCGCGCGGACTTTCCAGGCGGAGATGCCCGCCTGCTGTACCGTTCGGTGCGCCGCCTGATGGCGCTGCCCGACCAAACGCGGGTGTTCCTGTGCCACGACTACAAGGCGCCGAACCGCGAGGAGTACGTCTGGGAAACGACCATGCTCGCGGAACGGGCAGGCAACGTCCACGTGCACCAAGGCGTGAGCGAGGACGACTTCGTCGCAATGCGCACGGAGCGGGATGCGACCCTGGCGATGCCCAGGCTCATCCTGCCGTCGATCCAGGTCAACATGCGGGGCGGGCGGATACCCGAGCCAGAGGAGAACGGGGTCAGCTACCTCAAGCTCCCGATCAACCAGTTGTAACGAGGACGATCGATGGAACCCCTATCGCCTCTGGCCGCCGTCGCGGGCGGCCTGCTGATCGGCGCGGCCGCCGGCGTGTTCCTGCTGCTCACCGGGCGGATTGCCGGCGTGAGCGGGTTGACGGCAACCGCTACCGGACTCGCGCCAAGCGGCCCCTCACGGTTGACTGCGCTGGCCTTCCTCGCCGGGTTGCCGGCCGGCGCTGCTCTCGTCGCGGCGCTGGTCCGCGAACCAGACATTGTGGTCACGCCGTCGGCGCCGCTGCTGATCGTGGCCGGTCTGCTGGTCGGCTTCGGAACGCGGCTCGGCAACGGCTGCACCAGCGGGCACGGCGTTTGCGGCATTGCTCGGCTGTCGCCGCGCTCGCTCGCCGCCACCGCGGTCTTCATGGCCACTGCGGCGCTCACGGTGTTCGCCGCTCGCCACGTGATCGGAGGCTGACATGCGTGTGATACTTAGCGCGCTGTTCGTCGGCATCCTGTTCGGCGCGGGGATGGCTCTGTCCGACATGGTCAACCCCGCGCGGGTGCTCGGCTTCCTCGACGTCGCCGGCGCCTGGGATCCGACGCTGGCGTTCGTCATGGGCGCGGCGCTGATCCCGTCCGCACTCGCCTATCGCGTGCGCCCGCGGCTGCACCAGCCGCTCCTGGCGGACCGGTACTCGATCCCGGCGGCCCGCACGCTCGACCGCCCACTCCTGTTCGGCGCTGCGCTGTTCGGCATCGGCTGGGGGCTGGTCGGCTTCTGCCCCGGTCCGGCACTTGCGGGCCTGGTCCTCGGCGCTTGGCAGCCCTGGCTGTTCGTCGTCGCCATGCTGGCAGGGATGGCTTTGCACAGCTCGCTCTCGCGAACGAGTCAACCGGCCACACTCGAAGGATAGAACGATGGAATACACTCACGTTTCTGACGACCTCGCCGTCGGCCCCCAAGTGACATTGCAGGATCTGCCGGCACTGGCTGCGGCGGGCTTTGCGGGGATCATAAACAACCGTCCGGATCACGAAGGGCCGGACCAGCCGACCTCGCTCGAACTCGAACGAGCGGCCAGGAATCAGGGCCTCGCCTATTGGTACATACCGGTAGTTCCCGGCGAGATGAGCGAGGACGACGTGCGCGCGTTCGCCAGTGCCGTGAGCACGGCTGACGGTCCCGTCCTGGCGTTCTGCCGCACGGGCAACCGCGCCGCCGCTCTGTGGAAGGCAGTGCAAGAGCGTGACTAACGCCTGCATCGCTCGGTATGAGCCATCGAGGCACTAGATGCTCGACACCGTTCAATACCTGCTCGGCGCAGGATCCGGTTTGGTCGTTGGCCTGGTCCTCGGGCTCGTGGGTGGCGGCGGCTCGATCCTCGCGGTCCCGCTGATGGTGTATCTGGTCGGCGTGCCGAACCCTCACGTCGCGATCGGCACGAGCGCTCTGGCGGTCGCGGTCAACGCGGTTACGGGTCTCGTCAATCACTTGCGCGAAGGTAACGTGAAGTGGCGTTGCGCGGTCGTTTTCGGTCTTTCCGGCATTGCCGGCGCTTTCGCCGGTTCGAGCGCGGGCAAAGCCGTCGACGGCGAGAAGCTGCTGTTGCTGTTTGCCATCGTCATGATCTTCGTCGGTGCGCTGATGCTGCGGACACGCGGGCGCGCAGGTGATCCAGGCGTTGTCCTCGGCCGCGAGAACGGACCCAAGCTGGTGGCCTACGGCCTTGGCACCGGTGTGTTTTCCGGCTTTTTCGGAATCGGCGGGGGCTTCCTTATCGTGCCCGGGCTCATCGCGGCGACCGGTATGCCGATGATCAACGCCGTCGCCTCGTCGCTGATTGCCGTGTTCGCTTTCGGGCTCACCACCGCTGTCAACTATGCCTTCTCCGGGCTGGTCGACTGGCCGCTCGCCGCCGTCTTCATCGGCGGCGGAGTCGCCGGCAGCTTCATCGGCGCGCGGCTGGCAAAGCGCCTGTCCGCCAAGCAGGGGCGGCTTACCACGGTGTTCGCGGGGTTGATCTTCGTCGTGGCCGCCTACATGGTCTGGCAGAGCCTCGCGGCACTCTGAGCTGGCCAATGCCTGCATTCGCGAGAACGGGGCGCGTTGGACGACCCCGAGCATTCCGATGCATGCAGTACCCTGTGGTGAGCCCTGCTGGGTTCGAACCAGCGACCTACTGATTAAAAGTCAGTTGCTCTACCGACTGAGCTAAGGGCCCGACCACGTCGGCGCGTTAGGGGAGCGCCCGGGGGCGGGTCAAGCGTGCGCGCAGTTGGCGCAAAGTCAGTCCGCCGACCGGATCGCGCCAATCGGGCGCAAGCGCGGTGGCCGGGTGGAGGACGAAGCCGCGTTCCCGGAAGCTGACGTGGGGTACGACAAGGCCGGGTGCCCCCCACATTCCACCGCTCCACAAGATCACGTCGAGGTCGAGCACGCGCGCCCTCCACCGCTTGCCCCCCGCACGGCGGCCAAAGCGGCGTTCGATGCGCTTGAGCAATGCGAGCAGCGCGTTGGGCTCGAGCGTGGTTTCAACCAGCGCCGCGCTGTTGGCATAACGCCTGCGGGAGGGGCCAAGCGGAGCCGTGGCGATGGCCGGAGCGGTGTCGATCACCGCCAGGCCTTCGTGTTGGAGCTCCGCCAGGGCCGCGCGCAGCACGTCGCGCGGGGCGCCGTGCCGCGCGTGCCGCACGTTCGATCCCAGTGCGATCACATAACGGTGGCAGGTTTCCGAAGGCATCGCCGCGGCATAGCAGCGTCGATGCGCGTGGGAATGCCCTAGCTGCCGCGTTGCCTGCCCAGCGCACGCACCCAGCCGAATGCAAGGATCAGCGTCGGGATCGCCAGCGTGATCATGCCGGTTATGGCGTTCAGGCCCGGGACCACGAACCAGTAGAACGCCAGCGCGGCGGCCAACACCACGGCGGCCGCGGGATAAGCCGCGGCCGGAGCGTTGCTGAGCGGGTTGGAGAACAGGCTGGCGTAGTTGCGGCCGTCTTCCTCGCCTTCGCCATCGGCGAGCTGATCCCCCTCGAGCACTCCGCGATAGGAAGGCAGGTAGGCGAGCATCAGCAGCCCGTTGAGCGCAACGGTGAGCACTGCGAGCACTGCAATCAGCGAATCGCCTTCGACGAACAACGTGATGTACAGGCCGCACAAGTTGACCGGCATCAGCGCTGCAAGCGCGAAGGGCACGGCCCGGTTCGACAGCAGCAAGGCCCCCGCAACGAGATGGATGAACTTGGCCACGGCGAGCAGCCCGCTCTTGTCGAACACGGTCATCAGCCGCACGGTCATCGGATCGTGCCATGTGGCGACGGGCAGGAACGGCAGCAGGAAGGGCATGAAATACTGGACGGCGGTGATCACCATCACCGCGCCGAGCAACACGCGCAGCGCATCGAGCGGGCGGATCATGGCTGCACCTCCATTTCACCCGCGGCCGGTCTCACTTTACCCGAAAGGTCCAGATGCGGCGAAGTATGCCGGGCAAACATCGCACGGTAGCTCGGCCAATAGGCGAGGCACAACAGCACGTTGCAGCTCAGGACCGACCAGCCGTAGATCGCGGAGCCGGTCCACCAGCCCTGCAGCTCGGTATCCCAGTACCAGACGTTGAACGACACCGGCAGGACCATCAGCAGCAGCAGCGGCAGGCGAAAGCCCAGAAGCACGGAAAGGCCTGCAACCAGCTCCACCGCCTTGATGAAGGTGAACATGCCGCTGTCGAGCAAGGCGGTGAACACCGCGATGCTGATCGGCTGATTGCCGTATGGCTGCGGATAGAGACGGATGAAGTGATTGAGCCCCGCGGGGATCATCCACGCGGCGTAGACCAGGCGTACGAACCAAACGGCGTATCGCATCTGTGCCCCTCCCCCGAGGTGGGCCGGCCCGGACAGGCTCCTTGCCCAATGGGACGAGACTACGCCGCAACCCCCAATTGTAAATGGGGCGATTACAAAGGATGTTCGCCTACCAGGCGAAGCCGGCCGCGATCGCGCGTTCTTCGGCTGGCGTGCTCCGGCGCCCGAGCGTCCCGTTTCGATGGGGGAAGCGGCCAAAGCGGGCAATCATCCGGTAATGGCTGCGCGCGTACGGCCAGCCGAAGCGCGTACCCAATCGGGCGAACACCCGCAGGCTCGCGCGCTGGTCGGCAATCGCTTCGCTATGCTCGAGCGGCAGAGCGAGGAACTGGCGCTCGGCCTTGCTCATCCGGCGGTCCCATCGCCGCGCCATGGCGCCTTTGGCGATTGCCCGCGCGAGCGGGTCGGCGGCAAAGGCGGCAGCGGTGCCGCGGCGGATGTTGCGCGGTACCTGGTCGAATAACAGCACGCTTGCGAGCGCGGTGCGCGGATCGGTGAGGAACTCGCTTGCCGGCCGCCGGGCCAGCATCGCCAGCTCGCGTGCGAATCGCCGCCGAAGCTCCGTGTCGACTGCCGCCGGCGGACGGAACCAGTCGGAAGGCCGCAGCCGGTGGAACCAGAAGTGGAGAAGCTCGGCCGCCCAGCGGCGCGACTGGGCGGCCAGGGCTTCAGCCTTCCTTCTCGTAGGGCACGAACTTGTCGAGGAACACGACGCTCGTCAGGAAGCCGCCGTTCTGGTCGACCATGCGCATCGAATCGTTGACGCAGATCTGGCTCCCCGTCCGCCTGGTAACGAGGATGTCGTTCTTGCGCAGGGACTTGGGATCGGTCGGCCGCGCGACGTAGAGCGTGCCGCCCTGTTTATAGACGATCGCGGTTTGGTCGATCACCTGCATGTCGGACGAATTATACGCCGAGATGCAGTTGACGGGTTTGCCGGCGACACGCCCTTCGAGCAGCTTGGCGAGCTTCGCCTCGCCCTTCTCGGCGGCGGTCTGTTTGGCGGCGTAGGCGGGAATGGATGCGGCTGCGGAAATGGCGAGGGTGGCAGCGGCGAGGGCAAGGATCTGGTTTTTCATCTTCGATCTCCTCTGGCCGCGAGGACTATCATTTTCGGGCTGAACCCCGGCTGACCGATCAGGGTGTGGCGCCGGCCGCGATGTCGGGCCGCCGCCCCTGATCGGCGCCTTCCGCAGGCCCGCCGCGCAGTACGAAGCGGCGGTCGCAATAGCCGCAATCGACGTAGCCGTGCTCGTCGATCTCGAGCCACACGCGTGGGTGGCCGAGCGCCGATGGCGCGACGCCGGGCGCCGGGCGAATCCCGCCCGAACCGTCACAAGAGACGCGGTGGCTGTCGACGAGGGAGATTTCTGGCGGCGGGATCATGCGCGCGCACTATCGCAGGCGTTTTTGCGGCGCAAGCCGCTGGCCCTTTACGGCCAGCGCCCGCTGGCCCAATGGAGCGCGATATGACCGAAGCCGCCATCTCGATCCGCGATGTCGTCAAGCGCTACGCCGGGCGCAAGGGGGAGCCGGGCAAGCTCGCGCTCGACGGCGTGAGCTTCGACGTCCCCGAAGGCGGCATCTTCGGTCTCCTCGGCCCAAATGGGGCAGGCAAGTCCACGCTGATCAATATCATGGCCGGGCTTGTCACCAAGACGTCCGGCACGATCGAGATCTGGGGCCACGACATCGACCGCGACCATCGCAACGCCAAGCGGATGATCGGCATCGTGCCGCAGGAGATCGTGTTCGATCCGTTTTTTACACCCTTCGAAGTGCTCGAGAACCAGGGCGGGCTCTACGGCATCGCCAGGCACTTGCGCCGCTCCGAGGACCTGCTGCGCGCGGTGCACCTGGCTGATAAGCGCGACGCCTATTCGCGTTCGCTCTCGGGCGGGATGAAACGGCGACTGCTGATCGCGAAGGCGATGGTCCATTCGCCTCCGGTGCTGGTGCTCGACGAGCCGACCGCGGGCGTCGACGTCGAGCTGCGCCGGCAATTGTGGGAGCTGGTCAGCCGGCTCAATTCCGAAGGGGTGACGGTGGTGCTGACCACGCATTACCTCGAGGAGGCCGAGGAGCTGTGCGATCGCATCGCGATCATCAACCACGGCAAGCTGATCGCGAACAAGCCGACCCGCGAACTGGTGGGGATGATGGGCGAGAAAGTGGTCGAGATCACCGTCGACCGCGACGTCGACGCGCCGCCCGCGAGCGATATCTTCCTGCGGAGCGAGAAGACCGGTGAGCGTACGATCTGCGTCGCCTATGACAAGGCGAAAGTCACCGCGGGCCAGGTGCTCGCGCTGGTCCAGCAGCAGGGCTTCGTGATCGAGGACGTGACAACCCGCGAGGCCGATCTGGAGGACGTGTTCGTCCAGCTCACCAGCGCGGAGCGGGAGGCGGCTTAGCGCCGCCCTTGCCCGGTCGCCAGCATGAAGCCATGACCACGGCATGACTGATCAGACCCATGATGTCCTCATTATCGGCTCGGGCGCTGCAGGGCTTAGCGCCGCGCTCACCCTGGCTCAGGAGCGCACGGTGCTGGTTCTGGCGAAAGGCCAGCTGACCTCGGGCTCGACCGCGTGGGCGCAAGGCGGGATCGCCGCCGTGCTCGATGCCGGCGATACCTTCGAGGAACACATCGCCGACACCATGCGTGCCGGGGCCGGGCTCAACCGGCGCGAGACGGTCGAGTTCGTAATCGAGCGCGCGCCTGCCGCGATCCACCGGCTGATCGAGCTTGGCGTGCCGTTCGCGACGGACGGCCCGAACCTGCACCTGACGCGTGAGGGCGGGCACTCGCACCGCCGCATCGTCCACGTCGCCGACGCGACGGGGTGGGCCGTGCAGGCGGCGCTGCTCAAGGCGGCCGAGGAGCATCCCAATATCACCCTGCTGGCGGACCGCACCTGCATCGACCTGATCACCGGCCAGAACGAGGAGCGCTATTCGGGCTCAGGGCGGGTGTGGGGCGCCTATGCGCTCGACACCGCGACAGGCAAAGTCGAGCGTCACACCGCGCGTGCGACGGTGATCGCGGCGGGCGGCGCGGGCCGCGTGTACCGCTTCTCGACGGCGCCTTCGGGCGCGACGGGCGACGGTATCGCGATGGCGTGGCGCGCGGGCTGCCGCGTCTCCAACATGGAGATGATGCAGTTTCATCCAACCTGCCTCTACAATCTCGAGGTCAAGAACTTCCTCATCACCGAGGCCGTGCGCGGCGAAGGCGGGCGGCTGGTCAACCCCCGCACTGGCGCGCGATTCATGGAATCCTACGACCCGGAGCGGATGGAACTGGCGCCTCGTGATGTAGTGGCGAGGGCGATCGACGCCGAGATCAAGCGCTTCGGGCTCGACTACGTCCACCTCGACATCAGCCACGAGCCGCCCGAATTCGTGCGCGAACACTTCCCGACGATCCACGAGAAGCTGCTCGGGCTCGGCATCGACATGACCAAGGGGCCGATCCCGGTCGTCCCCGCGCAGCATTACACCTGCGGCGGAATCTGCATCGACCTGGCGGGCCGCACCGACTTGCCTGGGCTCTACGCCGCCGGCGAATGCAGCGAGAGCGGCTTGCACGGCGCCAACCGCCTCGCCTCGAATTCGCTGCTCGAATGCTTCGTGTTCGGCGAGGCCGCGGCCAAGGACATCCTCGCGCGGTGGAGCGAGTTCGACGCCCCGCCGCCGATCCGCGAGTGGGACGAGAGCCGCGTCACGGATTCGGACGAGGAAGTGGTCATCAAGCAGAACTGGACCGAGATCCGGCGGTTCATGTGGA